>JAAKFT010000080.1 GCA_011064935.1 Chlamydiota bacterium
AAACCAGTACGGAGAAGAAAAAGCGATGCGGCTCTGCCAGATCTGCAACACGCCCGCACCCACCACCGTCCGTATCAACCCCCTCAAAACCACACGAGAAGAGCTACTGGCCCAGTGGGAAAAAGAATATGAAGTCACCCCTTGTGACCATTCCACATATGGAATCCAGTTCAAAAAAAGAATCCCCTTCTTTACCCTAGACGCCTTCAAAAACGGTCTTTTTGAGGTGCAGGACGAGGGTAGCCAGCTCATCGCTCTCAAGGTCAAATCCTCTCCAGGCGACCAAGTTATGGACTACTGCGCTGGCTCGGGAGGTAAAACCCTTGCTTTTGCTCATCAAATGGAAGGGCGTGGACAGATCTATCTCCACGATATTCGCCCCCTAGCCCTGCAGCAAGCCAGAAAACGGCTCTGTCGAGCGGGTATTCAAAATGGCCAGTTTCTCACCCCCGAACATCCCCTTCTTGAGAAGCTAAAGAAAAAAATGGACTGGGTGCTCGTCGACGCCCCCTGTTCTGGGACAGGAACTCTGCGTCGCAATCCGGATATGAAATGGAAGTTTGATGATGATCTCGTGAAGAAATTGGTGGGTGAGCAGCGGGTCATTTTCGAGCGAGCTCTCAGTTTCGTCAAACCGGGCGGAAAGATTACCTTTGCCACCTGCAGTATTCTCCGTGAAGAGAATGAGGAGCAGCTTGCCCATTTCTTGAAAGTGTATGACCTAAAAATGGTCGGCGATCCCTTCGTTTCCCTCCCCTCCTTCGGAGGTATGGACGGCTTCTTCGCCGTCACTCTAGAGCACGTATAGCTGATTAAATTGAATCGACTATATGACCCCATTTAGAAGAGAGGGCGGCTATGTCTTTTACGCCTCTTTCGGCGCCGTGACCACATGTATATAAGGAAAGAGGAAACGATTATCCCAAATACCACTTTCCGCCTCTCTTTCATACTCTGCTTGAGCTGGAAAAAGAGCGTTGGCTTGACCTTCTCTGCAGCAAGAAGCGGGGCTGATTTAACCGCGTTGCCCTTGGAGTCCAATACCTTAACCTCTCCGACTATTGCGCCCTTCTCAATCGGCACTGGTGGAATCTCCCACTGGACAGTTGCTTTGACCGGCAGTTCTTCAGCCGGATAGAAATCATAAGAAAGCCCATTGGGAAGAGCCGTTTTTAACCACCCCCTCCCCCCAACCACTCGACTCTTCAGTTTCTGAACACCCTTGGGAAGCAGAGCTCGTCGCATCTTGGGTTGATTGAAGGCAGTTTCGAAGAGTTTGATCGTATCCTCATAGCGCTTAACGCCCTGGGTCTCCAACACCACAGCAATCAACTCCCTACCCTGCTTCTCCGCCGCTGCAATGAGGGGTTTACCTGCAGCCGAAGTAGTTCCGGTTTTGATGCCAATGGAATAGGGATAGTAATGGGCGCCGTCTCGGAGCAGACGGTTGGTCTGCTTAAACGTTCTCTCAAACTCCAGATTGGTTTTAGCAGCCGTATAACTCACCGTTGAAACCATGATTCTAAAAAGAGGATCTTTCATCGCTTCTCGGGCAATAATCGCTTGGTCATAGGCTGTGGTGATGTGATCGGGATGATGAAGTCCATGAGGATTGAGGAAATGGGTATGTTTGCAGCCAACTTCCTTAAGGAAGAGATTGAGCTCCGTCATAAATTTGGGGATCGTCCCCCCAACATGATGAGCGATGACATTGGCCGCATCATTGGCAGAGCAGACCAGCATCGCATAAAGTAAGTCCCTAAGCGTCAGCTCCTCACCGATCTTAATACCAATATGACCTCCATCCGTTTCTAACCAGTGGGGAGGGTTCCGGTAGTTTGATTGCTTCTTAGCCAGAGGGGAAATGGAGGCCAGAGCATCTTGGGTTGCCTTCAACTTCACATCTAGCTGGTCACCACACATATTTAAGACATAAAGCGCTGTGGCTATTTTGGTAATGCTCGCAGGAAAGGCAGGGGTATGCATGTTCTTCTCAAAGAGAATCACTCCCGTTTTCCCGTTTATCAAAATTGCCTTCTCTGCAGAACCGGAGAAGCTCAACGGCTCACCCATTAAACCTGAACAGGTTAGGAAAGCAAGCGTTAAAAAACTAAGAATTCTCATAAGGAAATAGTTATATCAGAAAGACGATTTTGTTTGACGACCTTCCTCTAAAACTATTAAAATATAACCAGGGGGTGATCCTTATGATGAATCCAAATGACCTCGAATTTGAGTACCAAGAATACATGCAAGATTTGCCGAGTTTTGCTCCAGACGGCGTTATTGATGTCGATCTTTCGCTCCTTCACGAATTTAAACTACTCGATTGCGACGAGGTAGAAGATCCAGATTCCTCTCTAACCCACAGTTTTTATGTGATTGAATCTGCCGAGAAGCTGACACTTTTTAACCAAAAGTTCGTGATTTGGATCGTTCCACAGCTCATCGAGCAAACCCCGACTACTTACACACTCATCGCTCTCAACAGCGATGAGAAGACCCATCTAGAGATGATCTTCGCAACGACAGGAGTCTACAACCACTCTAGCCTGGTCTTGAGGATTCTCGAGAAGTTCCTGGAACAAATTGAAGAGAACGAAGAAGAGATTGTCAAATTCGATGATAGCCCTAATCCAGAACAATAATAGTCATCTTTAAAACATTCTCATTGCCGTCCCGTCTATAGCTCACTTCATCAACCATTTTACGGATGAGAAAGATCCCCAGTCCTCCAATTTTTCGTTTGTTCATCGGTTTATCAACTTCAGTGTCGACAGCAGCTTCGTTGGGATTGAACGGGAGTCCTTGATCTCGAATCGTGACATCGAAGCGTGAGGCACCGCTCGTGCTGCACTGAATAGAGATCTTCCCCTCTTTTTTGGGATAGGCGTAGGAGATGATATTCACAAGCGCCTCTTCAGAGGCGAGTTCTAATTTATGGATATGAGCTTCGCTCATGCCGGCTTGATTAGCTTCCTGACGAATAAAGGTCAGCATTTGCGAAAGAACGGTCATTTCAGCAGCAAAATCCATGAATTCTTTTTACCAACTGTGAGCAAGGTAGTCTACTATCTTTTGGGCAAGCAGATTGTAGAGCGGAGGGAAGGCGGCATCTTTAGCCAGGCTATTCATCTCAAGCTGCCCGATAGCAAAGTTGTGATTGGTAACGTTGCTTAAGTCGGGCTCAAAATCGTAAGCGATCGATGAGAGAATCTCAATCGGGCCGAGCAGACACTTTTGAGAAGACCGCTCTATGAGAGAGACCCGTGCAACAATCGAAAGGCGAGCCTCATTGGCTACCACCACTTTGGCATCTTCGTCGTTGATTGAGGCATAGTTAAAACCAATATTTTCATCAGAGGGCTCAAAAATACATACTTTCAGCAGAAGATCCGCTCCACAAGAACGATAGGCTAGTATGCCTTGGGAAGAAATTTGAGAGATCAGCGCATTGGTCAGCTGGCCATTATTGTCCCCCTCAACAAATGGGACACATATCGAGCAGTATCTCTCCATGACACCTCCATGACCAAAGTGATAACCGCTACAGCTTGTGAGTAGGATAAGAAAGGAAACCAAGACCCTCATGCTTTTGCTAAGGCTTTCTCTAGAACTTTCAACCGTTCTTCGCTCTTTTGTGCATGCTCAGTCTTTGGAAAGCGGTTCACCGCTTCACGATAATAGATAACTGAAGCTTTGGGCTTCTTCTTACGCTCGTAGTACCGCCCAGTCTTAAAGAGGCTGGCTGCGAAATATCCTTTCATTATGTGCAAATTCTCTTCAGATTGAGCAATACGCTCATCGCCGGGAAAATGGCTCTGAAATTTTCGCAAATTAATTTGAGCCAGTGAGCACACATCGGGATCTTGAGCTTCCATCTCACTCTGGTTCAGATAGATCTCAGAAATAAGCAGATAACTATCGGCTGCCAGTGTATGTTTTGGAAATCTTCTTGCCAGCGTTTGAAAGACATCGATACTCTCTTTGTCCTCTCCCTGCTTCATATGTAGATTACCTTTCCCAAAGAGAGCCTTTATAGCCAGTTCATGGCTAGGTAGCGCCGCAATCACCTCATCGTAGATTTTAAGCGCGTCTCCTTTAGTAGCAAAAGCGATTTTAGGGAAAATCTGCAGCCCCATAGGATGTTTCATCGTCCCCTTGTTGGCAAAACGTTCAGCAATATGAAACTTAAATTCGAAGGCCGACTCAAAATGTTTGGGTGTGGTTCCCATTCGGATGTAGCGATCAAACTGTACGTTAGCGAGATCGTACTCCTCCAAAAAGTAGTAACAGACCCCAGAGTAGAAGATAGCATCTGCTTGAAAGGGCGAGTCAGGGAAGTGAATCAAAATGGTAAGAAAATTCCTGAGAGCCTCATACCACTGATTGTCTTGAAAATTGCGATAGCCCACATCGTAGTGTTCCGTGAGAGTGAGGGTAGGGATATATCTACTATCACTCCACTTGCCATCGTGTTGAACAAAAGCTGCATGCGAATAAATAGACGAACAAAGCAGCAGTAATAGTATCGACTTTTTCAAATGCATCAAAAAACTCCGAAAAAAATTATAAAAGGATCATACTGTTGCCAATTGCTTTTGTCAACAGAGGAAAACAGCATGGCAAAATACTTAGTTACAGGTGGTTGCGGGTTCATTGGTTCCCATCTCGTCGAGAGACTAATCAAGCGAGGAGATCAGGTTCGAATTCTTGATGATCTCTCTACTGGCAAAAGAGAACGAACGCCTCAAACCGCAGAATTGATCATTGGAAGCATCACTGAAAAAAGCAAACTGAAAAAAGCTCTTTCTGGAGTAGATGGCTGTTTTCATCTGGCAGCAGTCGCCTCGGTCGAAATCTCTATCAAAAAGTGGAGCACTACCCACCTCGTTAACCTATTCGGAACCATTCAGTTGTTCGAAACCATTGCCGAGCAGGGTCACCCCATCCCCGTGGTTTACGCCTCTTCAGCTGCAGTTTACGGCGGTTCCGATAAGTTCCCTCTCAAAGAGAACGAGCCTGCCTCTCCCCTTTCGCCCTACGGCGCCGATAAACTTGGCTGCGAGCAGCAAGCCGCCGTCGCCTATCATCTCTATCAGATCCCCTCGGTTGGGTTTCGTATCTTCAACGCCTATGGCCCGAATCAGGATCCCTCTTCTCCCTACTCTGGTGTGATCGCACTTTTCAACGACAAGATCGCCCAGGGATCCCCGATCACTATCTTCGGCGATGGAGAGCGGCAACGCGATTTTGTCTATGTTGGCGATGTGGTCCGCTTTCTACTTGCAGCCATGGAGAGAAAGAACACACGAGCTGAAATCTTCAATCTATGCACCGGATGCGGAACCTCTATCAACCGTCTGGCCCAGCTCATCGGAGAAGTAGCACAGAAAGAAGTAAAGAGAGAATATCAACCCTCGCGAAAGGGAGATCTTCCTCTCTCAATTGGAGACCCTACAAAAGCCGAAAGCTATTTCGGAATCAAAACAATCATTCCAATTGAAGAAGGACTCATGGAAATAAAAAAGGTTTTAAAGTAACATGAAGTTATGAAGTTTATTTTTACGCTTTTTATTTTGGGCGGTTTGGCAGTTGGCGGTTGGTACGTTTGGGATAGCCAACCCTCTATTCGCAACTTTATCCAAGATAAGTTTGACGGTGGTGAATTCCGCACCCTCGAAATCCGACACACTGCCGAACAGATCATGGGTGCCCATAAGCAACAACTTCTCAAAAATTCGGAGTACACCTTTCTTGAACCTAAACTCCAGTTTTATCCCTATCTTCTCATGGAAGTCAAGTATTGCAAAGACAACCACACCACAGGCGAAGGTGTGCTGCTTTGGGGACTTACCGATGGTGAGATGGTCGTCGACACACTCACCTGGCAAAAGACTCACGGATTTGAAGATTGCCTTCTAGCAAAAGCCGAGAAAAATGACTTCAACGTCATAAAAACCATTGTTGAAAGCGGTGGCTCACTAGATAGAGAAAAGCTCTATCAAAAGTTTAAAGTGGAAAGTGACATATTAGACGATTGGATCGAAAGTTGCCGCGCCAAAAAGCTAATCGCACTGAGTGGAAATAAGCTGCGTCTGCACTTCCAGGACCCACGCCTAGAAGTTACCCCAGTCACCCGGCTAGAAGAATGGCTGGTCACCATTCCCGCCAAATATTCAGTCCAAGCAAAAAAGAACTACTCCACTGCGCAGATCAAAAAGTTGACCCACATCGTTTTTGGTAATGACTTTGCTATCCGCAAAATGAAAGAGGTCTTTCTGCCAGTCTACAGCATCTCCATCCAAAACCCTGACGGATCCACCCTCACCACTCACTGGAATGCCCTCAACGGCAAGAGATTCGAAGACTCCGCTTCGCAGTAATCTTATAGAGTCTTTACCACGGGATCTCCACAACTCTCAAATTGACACGTTTAAAAGTCAAAGTCTCTTGACCTTCCGAATCTTTTGAAACCTCAACTGTGATTACATCGCTAGCACTCAAAGACAGAATACCATCAGCTCCAACATAGAGAGCTTTATTATAACCCGAAGGTTCTACAATGACGCCAATGTTCGCTTGGGGAATTCCGTTGACCGCAATCTCAAAATTATAGATTTCCTCGCTTGGACCTCCAAAACAAATATGAAAAGAGAGATCGTAAATTCCCGTTCTATCGATGATAATGCTGTTATTATTTTGATCGGGTGTTGTCCCCCATGAAAAGCCATTGGTGTCGAATGCTGTTAAGGTAGCCGGTGTCGTCGTAACGGACTGTATGTCACCAGCGGATGCAAGATATATTTCACCACAAGCTTCATCTGCTTTCGGACCAGTGGAGCCGATTGCACCCTTCGGACCGGTTGCGCCAGTAGAGCCAGTCGCACCTGTTGAACCTATGGAACCCATTGAACCTATCAAACCGATTGAGCCGGTTGAACCTCGGAGACCGATTGCGCCAGACTGACCAGTGGATCCTGTCGAACCGGCTGCACCTTTAGGACCTCTTGTAGTGAACAGTGACAACGAGGATTCATTAGCAATTGTCTTTACATGATCCACTGTTCCGGTTGTTTGCGTGGCTTGCATTTTAATTTTGTCACCCCTCTTCAAGGTCTCAATAATGGCACAGGAAGCTGAGAAACGACCGTCTAGTCCGTCCATATGGTAGATGGGAATAGTAGACCCGACTATTGGCTCAAAGCCTCCGCCTGTATCTTTGGACAACCTGAGTTCGCTATACCCTCGATCAGTTATTCTCCCAGTCTCTGCACATGAAACCCGTGCAATAATAATGTAAGTATCATCAGTACTAATAGTCACTTCTGAGGGATTGGTACTGGTCGAATGTGTAAAAGCACTGGTTTTTTGTCTTTCAACCCCTAGAGGGATGTCCGTGAAAGCTTTAAAACCAATATCTGTACCTCCGGCACTATCATATGCATCAAAATACTCTGCCTCCACCCAATCGGGGCCCCTAGCACCAGTTGCACCAGTAGAACCTGTCGACCCCGTGGAACCGGTTGAGCCGGTGTAACCTTGAAGGCCGGTTACACCAGTAGGACCAGTGCATCCTGTCAGACCTGTTGCTCCGGTAGAGCCGGTCGACCCCGTGGAACCGGTTAGGCCAGTGGAACCTTGAAGACCGGTTGCGCCAGTAGGACCAGTGCATCCTGTCGGACCTGTTGCTCCGGTAGAGCCGGTGGTACCGGTTGG
>JAAKFT010000081.1 GCA_011064935.1 Chlamydiota bacterium
GCATATCGTTTCATAGACTTCCCTTGAAATTAGAAAGTGAGAAAGTATAAGTGACGGCGGCACAAAGTTAAAGATTTAATTGATGACACGCCCTAGTATGATCTCAAATATTTTTGAGGAAGATCATGGCTGGAGAAGGAGCTTCAATCCGAGGATCGCACACACGCGATCTTTACTCTGCAAACCCCCATCACCCAAATAATAACCAAGCGACGGCGCTAAAGATCATTGTCGTCGTCTCTGGCATTGCGATCTTCTGGGGACTGGGAATAACCAGCAACCTTGTCCCTCAAATCTTTGCCACCTCACAAGTACAAATTTTCTCAACCGCAGCGTTCGCAGGGGCAGGTCTATTTACCGGGATTGCAGGCTTTAGTGCTATAGCCCTAACAACAAGAAAGAATGCTCCGCAAAGAACAGATGTTTATGAGAGTTTGAGGCGAAATACCCGGACCGCTTTCAAAGATCACAGAGTCAATGTTGCTAGAGCCCGCCTCATCTTTGATCATCATGCCACCTCTCTCACTTTCCATCATCAAGCACATGCAATCCAAGGCACGCGTGAGACGATGGAAGATGTCTCTTTTTGTGTAGACCTCCCAATAGGCAAGCTGGCAGGTGTCTTTGATGGTCATTATGGCATAGAAGTGGCTAAACTTGCTGCTCAGCAATTTCCTCTGGTCTTTCCAGCAAAATTGGAAGAGACCAAGGGTGATGTTGAAAAGGCTTTTAGAGAAACCTTCCAAGCGATTCAAGAACAAATAAAAGGAACTGAAATAGAATCCCAACGAACGCTGGTAAAACAATTCTTCTCTCAGCAAGGTACTGATCCAGAGCAAGAGGTTTCACCAGGCGCGACTGCATCTGTAGTCTACATCCCCGAAAGTAATGTAGCTTTCGTCGCAACATTGGGAGATACCCATACATTTGCTTTTGAAAAAAGAACAGATAGAACCCAGGTTTATCCACTCTCTCCAGTGTTAAATTGGGCATGTCCACAGGAAGCTCGCAGAGCTGGAGCTGTGGTAGTCAACACGGATTATCAACCTTACTATTTTCTTCCAGAAGTTGTAACAGAATTGAAAGAGATAAATAAAGGTCTTCGTTCTCCCATCAGCCGCGTCAACGTCAGCCGCGCCTTAGGTAACATCAGGGATCAAGCAATCAGCCAAGAACCGGTCGTGACGATGATGCAGCTTAATAAAGAGACTATTTTGCTAATCGGCTGCGACGGTGTTTGGGATTTTGTTAAGAAACCAAAAGACTTTATCCGGAATGTGATCGAAAAGCACTGGGATAGTCCAGCAAATATCGCCAATGCAACAGTTGATTATGCTTATGAGCATGAAAGCGACGACAACATCTCTGCCCTTGTTCTCTGGGCTAAAAGATAATATCTATTCTGGACAGAGAATTATTAGCTCTCGACGTAACTCTCGAAGGGCCTTGGGAGAGAAATCTCTCTTATGAGTGATCGCTTCGGCATTCTTAAGATAGTTCCAGGCACTGGGGAAATCACGTCTCTCACCATGGAGAATGGCCAGATAGTACTCCGCCACCGGATCGTTGGAATTCAGCTCATGGAACTGTTTGAGAGCAGAAGTGGCCTCTTTAAATCGATGGAGCTGCAGCCAGCTCACAGCCAGTTGGTGCCATCCCGCTTGAAAATTTGGATAACGGTCCAATACCTCTTTAATTCGTCTCTGTTTCTCAAGGATGGAGCTCCGCGTCTCATCCACCTCCATGAAAATTGCTCGGATACCCTCCTTGTCAACCCTTCCGTCCAGATAATCCGCCGCCATATTCTCTTTGGCCACATATTCTTCTGGGAGCATATCTCGCACTTCCTCAAGCAGCTGCTTGCCCAACTCCACTTTGTCTACAAAGAGGTAACTATATCCCAGAAGCTCTTTCACCAATGGATCATCTGGCATGTAGAGTTTCGCTTTCTCGTAGCACTTAACAGCCTTTTCAAAGCTCTCATTGTGCAGGAAAACGCTAGCTTGGTTAAAGTGAGTCATCCCGATCGTCTCTTTTACCGTTCTCTCTTTGAGTTTCCGCGTATTTACGCCGAGATATCTCTCATTGGGCACATCGATCCCTCGTGCTGTGGTCTCAATGTTGGTAATCTTCTCCCCATCGCGATAGCGAACATAGATGTGGCCTGGTGGCGTGACCACCTCCAGGGGCAGCCCAATCCTTTGTGCAATCGCCAGATAGAGGTTGGAAACCCCTAGACAGACCCCCAAATGATTGTCCATCACCGAAGGGAGAAAGGTATAGAGGTCAATCTCTTTGGCGTAGCGTGATTGTGGCGGAAAGCGGAAGTGCATCTCCTCAAAAATATAGTGATTGGTCGCCCGAATCTTCTGCTCAGAAGTCGCGTTTGGAGGCAATTTTGCCAAAATCTGTAGGGCTATCAGGTCGAGTTTGGCTGAGTAAGCGCGTGTAGTCGTAATTGCTCCCTCTTCACCGTCGAGCTGAGAGAGGAGCAGCGCTCTTCCTAGATCGATCTCCTCCGAGGGAAGGGCTAGCACCTCTTTTTCACTCTGGGCTAGATAGCCCTTCAGCTTGCGATTGGGGAGATGGGCTGCCAGGTGCTCAATCGCCACTACCTCACTCTCAGAGAGGGCGCTCGAATTCCCCCGATGAACCAGCCGAGCCAAAGAGCCCGAAAGAGCCTCAATAGAGCCCGTCAGGAGACGGCTGGCTCTCTGCAGCGCTGCCTTCCCCTCCTCGCTCTCGGGATAGAGCTCATAGAAAGCCAGCGCCTGGGTCAAAGAGCCAGGATCCAGACTATTATAAAGTGTTTTTGTCTCAACAGCCCCCAAGATAAGAGGCAAAAAAACTAACCATCTGATCATAGCTTCGATATATACCATATTTACGGCGGAAATGCGACTCAAAGAAAGATATTACATACCCAGAAAAACGCAAAAATGTTATGGTGTTGCTCATTTATTTTGAGAGGAAAACCATGAGTAAAGTGTGTCAAGTAACCGGCAGAAAACCGAGAAAAGGTAAAACCTATACAACTCGCGGAATCGCCAAAAAGAAGAAAGGGATTGGACTCAACATCACCAGCACGACCAAACGCCGCTTTCAACCCAATCTGATGGATAAAAGATTCTGGTTCGACGAAGAGAACCGCTTCATCAAGCTAAGAGTCTCTGCTGCAGCTATGCGCACCATCGACAAGAAAGGGCTATCCACAATTATTCGCGAGCTTCGCGCCAAAGGTCAAAAAGTGTGACAAATCTCCGACAATTTCTCCGCGAACTTCGGAATCGCGGAGAGGTTGTTGATATTTATCACGAGGTGGATCCCGATCTAGAGATCGCGGAAATCCACCGTCGTGTGGCTGCTGAAAACGGCCCCGCCCTCTTCTTTCACAACGTCAAAAACTCCTCATTTCCGGTTGTCACCAATCTTTTCGGTTCCCCCAGAAGAATCGAGATCGCTTTTGGCAAAGAGCCCGAAGCCTTCGTAGAAGACGCGGTCAGTCTTCTCAAAAAAGAATTCCCACCAAAACTCTCCACGCTGTGGAAGCAACGAGCCCTTTTTAAGAATCTCCTCCATCTAGGGACGAAAAAACGACGCTGCGCTCCAGTGATGGAGCAGCAGATGGCACCGGTTGATCTGGAAAAACTCCCTCTGCTGAAGAGCTGGCCCCTCGATGGCGGCCCCTTTATCACCCTTCCACTCGTCTATACCGAGCCCCCTGGCGGCGGCCCCTCTAACCTAGGCATGTATCGCATCCAGAGGTATGACAAAACCACCACAGGACTCCACTTTCAGATCGGCAAGGGAGGAGGTTTTCACCTCCATGAGGCTGAACAGAAGAACCAATCCCTCCCCGTCAGCATCTTTCTCGGTGGTCCACCGGCCTTGATCTTAAGCGCCATCGCTCCCCTGCCAGAAAATATCACCGAACTGCTTATCTGTAGCCTCCTTCTGGGGAAAAAACTAGATGTCACCCCATCACATCCCCATCCCCTGATTTCAGAGTGTGAGTTTGCTCTTGTTGGAGAAGCTAAACCCCATCTTCGCCATCCTGAAGGACCTTTTGGGGACCACTATGGCTACTACAGCCTCAAACATGATTTTCCCCTCTTCGAATGTAAGCAAATCTACCACCGCAAAGATGCCATCTACCCCGCTACCATTGTTGGCAAGCCTCGCCAAGAAGACTACTACATCGGCAACTATCTCCAAAAACTGCTCTCTCCCCTCTTCCCGCTCGCCATGCCGGGTGTAAAAGCTCTCTGGAGTTACGGAGAGACCGGCTTTCATTCGCTCGCAGCAGCTGTGGTAAAAGAGCGATATCATCGAGAATGTATGGCTTCAGCCTTCCGCATTCTCGGAGAAGGCCAGCTCACCTTCACCAAGTTTCTACTCATAACCGACCAAGATATCGATCCCTCGAACTTCAAAGAGACCCTTCAAACCGTTCTCGAAAGATGCTCTCCAGAAACCGATCTCTTTATCTTTTCCAATCTATCGCTGGACACCCTTGACTATACCGGTCCAGAGCTCAATAAAGGTTCCCGCGGAGTAATGCTCGGCATCGGAGAAAAAGTACGCGACCTTCCCACCACCTTTGAAGGGTCCCTGCCGGCTCCGATCCGCAAGTGTGCCCCCTTCTGCCCTGGGTGTTTAGTTCTTGAAGGATCCTCTCTGGAGCAGTTCGATGCGTTGCTTGCCCACCCCTCTTTTGCTAATTGGCCTTTACTGATTCTCGTCGACAATCTCGAGAAGACCCTCTCGAACTTTCTTTGGACTGTTTTCACTCGTTTTGAGCCGGCTGCTGACATCCACGCTAAAAGGACAGAAATCCACCGCCACCATCTCTGTTATTCTGCTCCGCTGCTCGTTGATGCGCGCATGAAGCCCTCTTATCCGCCAGAAGTGCTCTGTGATGAAAAGACTGCCGCAAAAGTGACCCGAAACTGGGATCACTACTTTGAGGACTCTTTCTCTTTTTCTCTCTAACAAAATCGAGAGACAAGTTGCCAACATAAATCGACCCGACTGACGACCCGCTTACAAAGGGAGGGGGTCAGGCCTGACTCTCGACTTTGCTAGACTTAACTCTCGACAGGAGCCTTTTTCTACGATGGACAGTGCGAGGATCATGGAGTACTTCCTCCTTTCTTTTTGCAGCGAGCTGGCCACATCCTCCACTGACATCTTGGCCTCGACTATAACGCACAGGACAAGGAATTGAACGAGCAGAAAGATAGCTCTGAAAAGCTCTGATCCTTTCTGTCTCCGAAGGTCTCATCTCCAAGCCAGGAAAATGGTTTATTGGAATCAGGTTGACTTTCGCTTTGAATCCATGGAGGTATCTAACCAGGTCTTTCGCATCTTTTATGCTATCATTCACACCTTCAATCAAAACGTATTCAAAAGTCACACTTTTGCGAGAGGGGCCTGCATAATCCAGAAGAGCTTTTTTGAGCTCTTCAAGGCTGTAGCGACGATTGATAGGCATCATTTTACTTCTTTTGACATCGCTTGCTGCATGCAAGGAAACAGCTAAACAAACAGGTAGATCTTGTGCTAGCTTACGGATTTGAGGCACTACGCCTGCCGTGGATAGGGTTACGCGGCTTTTGGAGAGTCCAAATCCATCAGGATGGATTATCGTCCTGCAGGCTTTTATTACTGCCTCGTAGTTATCTAAAGGCTCTCCCATTCCCATGAAGACCACGTTGGTTACTTTTTTACCCCCCTCTCCTTGTTGTAAAATGCTATTTGCAAGATGGATTTGCGCGAGAATTTCACCTGTACTCAAATTTCTTTTAAAACCCATTTTTCCTGTCTGACAAAAAGTGCACCCCATTTTACACCCCACCTGAGAGCTGATGCAAAGAGTTATTCGTTTGTCATAGGGCATCAGCATCATTTCTACGAGCAAATTGTCTCTTGTTTTAAGTAAGATCTTTTTGCTTTTGTCACTTGAGATCAAATGGGAATCAATAGTGAAAAGTTCCCAATAAAATGAGGTGGATAGCTTCTCACGAATAGGGAGGGAAAGGTTGGTAAAATAGGAGGGGTTCAGAGAGTTTTTATGGAAAATCCACTGATAAATTTGTTTGGCTAGATAACGTGGGAAATTGTGTTCCTGGGCCCAAATCTTCCAATCCGAGAGATCGAGGTCAAGTGCAGATTTAGTCATAAGAATGGGGGGTTTTAGTGCTTTATGTAATTTTTTTTACCAAGTTATTTGACTATAGAGCATAGTCAACCGGCTTATTTGCCACAAGAAAATGTCAGATTGTCAGGCCTGACCCCCTCTTTGACCCCCTCTTGACCCCCTCTCCGTTGCCAAGGTGGAGAGAGCGTCAGGTATTGTCTTTAGGGGGTTTCTTGCCCAACCCCAAATAAGGTAAAATTCAGTTTTTCAGTCTGAGAGATTTAAGTGTCAAAACAGCATTTCTTAAATTTCTCTTCCCATAAAATCCATACTTCCTCGATACTGTATTCCCTTAACTCCATTTACTTAAGGAGATTCAAATGATTCAAATGATTATAGAAATCCCTGCTCAAAAATCAGTTGAACAACGAAAAACCGAACTTGACGCTAGATTAGCTGAATTGGAAAAAATACCACCATTTAAGGATATCGACATCTCTCGTTTTCTGCCAGATAACGATCCGGATATGGCGCTTAGTATAAGAAAGTTAGAATTGGCAGCTCACTCATATAGACGGAGATCATTCGAGAAGGAGTTAGAGTCTCTTCGCAAGAAGTTTCTCTAACAACGGGTCATGATAGAGGTTTTTTGCCCAACCCCAAATAGATAAATATTGGGGTCATATTGGAGTCAGGCCTGCAATTCATCGTAAGTCCTGGGGTCAGGCCTGCAATTCATCGTAAGTAGGTCGCATGCCAAAAGATCATATATCTAGAAATTTATTTTGTCACCCCCACTGAACGGATACATTACACAAGCTTACAGGTTTATTATAGTTAAAATTTTAACCATTGTTTTCAGAGTTTAAAACTCTCAAAAAAAGCCTCCGCGCGTGGTGAAAGTTAGTTTGATCTTCAACACAGCCAGAGGAGTCGAGGTCAGGTCGGTCGAGGGTCAGATCTGACAATATGACATTTCTACTTCAAATTCAGATGGAGCTACCACAATTCTTCCCTTAGGGACTTCGTAAAGCCTTCCATCTCTCGGCAAATACTAGCAAATCATATTCAACCCATTCTCAGTTAGAAAATGTCACATTGTCAGGCCTGACCCCCGACATGACCCCCGACACTGTCGATCCAATAGATGGAGAAAATTCATTTTAGCAGAAGGTCTGTCAGATAGGGCGAACGAAGTCATCAAGTGGCACGCATTGAACTTAGTTAGAAACTCAGGTTAGAAGTTTTCTACTGCTGAAATGCCATTCTTGGGGTAGTCTGCCCTCTATGTATCTTGTCTTTTTGATGTATTTCCTTTTTGCCAGCGTTTTTACAGTAGGGAAAGTCTCTCTGCAGTATGCGGCTCCCTTTTTTTTAACTGGGGTACGTATGCTGATCGCTGGCGTGCTTCTTTTGGGATTCTTATACATCAGGCGGCCTGCTTCTGTGTATCTTAAAAAGAAAGACCTTCCCTTAATGCTCGGATTGGCACTTTTTAATGTTTTCATAACAAATGCTTTTGAGTTTTGGGCCCTGCAATTTATGGAGACGGGGAAGACCTGTCTGATCTACTCTCTCTC
>JAAKFT010000082.1 GCA_011064935.1 Chlamydiota bacterium
GCAAGAGCGACATGGGAATCGCGCATAAGTTCGTAGCGATGGTGGTTAGGTACGAGGGTAGCTTTTAGAACGGTTTTGGCGAGAATCTCACGTATCGGTTGCTCAAGATCGGGATGGGCGACGGAGATCGCCAGTGGAAGCTCGTCGGCAAAGGGCTTTGCAGCTTGGAGCTGCAGTGGCAGATTGAGGGCAATCTCGGAGGGGCGACTTCCGGGAAAGATGGAGAGGTATTTTTTTCCTTCGGGGTTCCAATCTGGATCATAAGCGTGATGATCGATGGCTGCGACGAGGGGATGGCCAATATAGGTGACAGGAAGCTGGGTATGAGAGAAGCAGTTCTTTTCGAAAGGGAGAATGGTGAGGAGCAGGTCGAGGGTCTGGGTGAGGTCTTTGATACGCGCTTTTCTCCATGCCCAGACGGAGGGACAAACGTAGTGGATCAGCTTGCCGGTATATCCTTTTTTGCGGAGTGCTTTGGCAAGACGCATATTGAAGTCTGGATAGTCGATAAAGACGACGCCTTTAGGCTGAAGCTCGAGAATCTCTCTTTTGATTTTACGGAAGGTGGCAAAGAGGCGGGGAGCGGCCTTGATCACTTCGATAAAGCCCATGGTCTGCAACTTTTCCATGGGCAAGTTGCATTTGAGTCCTGCGGCGCGCATCTCCTTTCCGCCGACGCCATAATATTCGCCTTCTTGAAGGGCTTTGATTAGCTTTTCGCCGAGAAGATCACCACTCTGCTCTCCTGCGACAAAGTAGATATTATTTTGCGTTTTCGGAGCCGTTTTGGTCTGTTTGAGCAGCATGAGATTGCGAAGGTAGGGGATAAGGCCCGTGCTATAGCCCAAAATATTGACGAGATCGTGGAGTCGGAGGAAATAGAGGGTGGAGAGGGTGCCGCCAATGAGACTAATCCACCAAAAAGCGGGGCTGAGGCTGCTTTTTTTGTGTTGTTCGGCTTGCCACCACTGGATCCAGAAGCGGCTGGCAAAGAAAATCATGCCAGCAAAGCCGAGGAGATGCCAGGGGAGGGAGGCATGAGGGGCATGTTCTCCGGTCCAGGGCATGGTGGGTGGACGCATCCACTCGGTCGTTCCTTGGGCGAAGAAGAGTAGTGTGATCATTCCCGCCCCTAGGATCATGGTGGTCAGTGTCCAGCGAAAAGAGCGGGAATGGGAGCTCATCAGGTTGAGATTTCTCCAGGAGATCACAGCATTGATGGTTTGGATCAGGGCGAGAGGGTATTGGAGTTGGAATAGGGCATGAGTGGCCAGGATGGTGTTGCCGATGAGAGAGAAGACCCAAAAGATAGAAGTAACGTGGCTCTCTTTTTTGCGCTCGCTACGGATCCACTGCACCATGAAACGGAGAGTGAAGAGGATGGAAGCGATGAGTCCGAGGGGGTAGAGGAGGGTGCGGAGACTATCTGGAATCATGGGTGTGTGAGAACTCTTCCCTTATTTGATGTTTAAGATGGCGGCGGCGCATCCAGCGCACGACAAACATGTCGAGGATAGGGCCGAGTGAACGATTGAGGAGATGGTATTTGGTCTTTCCTTTGGCTCTCTCTCGATGACGGACGGGGATCTCCTTGACGCGGAGTCCTTCGATTTTGAAAAGAGCGGGGAGAAAACGATGCATGCCGTGATACATCTTGATCTTTTCCAGTGCCTCTTTGCGATAGACTTTTAGCGAGCAGCCGGTGTCGTGGATGCCGTCGTGGCAGCAGTAGCGGCGAATGGTGTTGGAGATTTTGGAGATAATTTTCTTTTCGAAGGGGTCGCGGCGATTGACTCGCCAGCCGACAACGAGGTCATTTTCGGCGATGGCGGCGGTCAGCTTGGGGATGTCTGCGGGATCGTTCTGACGGTCGCCGTCGAGGGTGATGAGGTAGCGGCCTCGGGCGGCTTGGAAGCCAGCAGCAAAACCGCTCGACTGTCCGAAGTTTTGGGTGAAGGCGAGGACGCGGAGATAGGGTTTGATTTTGCAGAGCTCCTGCAAAATTAGCAAAGTTCGGTCTGTCGAGCCATCGTCAACACAGATGAGCTCCCAAGGATGGTCGGGCCCCAGTCCTTGCATCACAGGCTCGAGCTCTTCAATCAGCTCTTCGATGTTCTCTTCTTCGTCTTTCAAGGGAATGATCACAGAGTAGTCTATCGACATGGTTACCTACCGAGTAAATGGTTTTTTAGCCAAAGTGTGCCCTCCTCAAAAACATGAGGAGTAGTTCCATGGCCCTTGTGTCCGATGGAGTGGGTAATAAATAACTCAACATGCATGTGGCGCGCTCTTTTGTCATGAGCTTTTTCGGTCAAGTGGCGGATAAAATGGTAGCAGGCATCGGTTCCGACGCAGCTATCTCTATTGCCGATATAGAAGCGAACATTATGGAGATGGGTGAGGTTTTCGGCAAGAGAAGAGAGGTTAGGGCTCTCTAAATTAGTGTTTTCCTGAAAGGCTTCGACCTCCTCCAGCCGGGTGATGGGGGCAAAACCGAGAAGGGTGCGGACTCTCTTCTCGCGGGCGGCGATATGGGTGGCGATCAGGCCGCCGCGAGAGAGACCGCAGACGGCGAGGTGGTCAGGATGAGCGATCTCCTCTTCGATCAGCCAATCGATGGCTCTGACTGCCTGATCGAGAAACTTTTCGATGGGATGGTTTCCGGCGTTGATTTCCTGGGCCCAGTAATCCATCGCTTTGAATTTGTTGAATCCCTCGCCGTGGCCGGGAAGGGTGAGGGAGAAGATGCGCAGCGCGGGATCACTGCCATAGATCGCGGGACTATTATAGGGAGGAAGGGTGATGCTCTCCTCGCCGGAGATGGCGAAATAGAAAAGAGCGGGAAGAGGACCTTGATCGAGGTCGGCTCCGGTATAGAAGAGCTCTACTCCCTCAGGAGTGACGGCTTTTTTGCATTCGACGTTCATCTTGTTCACACTGTGCCAGGCGATGAGTCTCTTTCCACCGCTCATAGGTTTTGAAAAGAGAGGAATCCATTAGGGCGCGCATTTTAAGGAAGGTAATCGAGTGGATAAAATCTCTCTGCCGGGCTATCCGTGGGCGGGCCCGTTTTTTGGGATCGAAGGGTGTGAGGCGATATTGCATGACGAGGATCGTGTGCATAGCAACGCGGATCTTGCGAGGGAAGTGGGAGAAAGCATCAAATAAGAGTTGGTCGATCAACTCATGGGCAAGGCTCATGATCTCGCCAAGATGGGGGATCACCTGTTTGGAGAGATAGCGTTCCTGGATCTCATATTCCAGAATGGGATAAACGAGAGCGGCACCCAAAATACCACGGTCAAGAGGGCGGTAGTGACCGCGGTTGTTCATCGCGTCAACACCCTTCAAATAGGCAAAGATCTGGTCACGCGTCTCTTTTTTGTTGCAGTAGGTGGTGAGTTTTGGGAAGAGGATCTCCAGAAGCTTGGACTCGAGCAAAAGCTGGAAGAAAGATTCGGCGTAGCCTAGCTCCAACATTCGGAGAATCTCTTCCAAAACGCGGGCTGGAGAGCTTTTTGTGATCTCACGGCGACATTTTTCTAGAGCTTTGAGCTCCTCAGACTCGACGTTAAACCCAAATCGGGCGCGAAACTTTTGCATCCGAATCATGCGGACGGGATCTTGCTTGAACCGCAGTGATGGTTTGCCGATGGAGCGGAGCAGATGGTGTTGCAGATCTTCAAAACCGCCGACATAGTCGATGATTCTATGGTCGAGGGGATCGTAGAAGAGGCCGTTGATGGTAAAGTCTCGTCGCAGAACATCTTCTTCGGGGGTTCCCCAGATATTGTCTTGGACGACCAGTCCTTCCTCGGTCGGTTCTCCCGCTCGAAAAGTGGAGACTTCGATAATTTGGTATTTGAAGCGGATATGAGCTAGCCGAAAGCGCCGTCCAATAAGGATACAGTTGCGGAAGAGCCGCTTGACCTCCTCGGGGAGAGCTGAGGTGGCGATATCGTAATCCTTGGGCCGTTTGCGCATCAGGAGATCGCGCACGCCCCCGCCGACAAGATAGGCAATATAGCCACCCTCATGAAGACGCCGCAAAACAGAGAGGGCATTGGGGTCAATTAAGTCGTTGCGGATATGGTGGTCACGCGATGTGTAGATCTTCGGTTCCATGTGGTCAAAAATTATAGCACATTTGCTACCTTATTGTAGAGAGGGACAAAGGCTTTTTCACTATAATATTTTTTTCTTAGGGCTCGATAGCGCTCATCATCATAAATTTTTGCAAACTCTTGCTCGGGATAATAGGTCATGGCATAGAGCATTTTTCGTCCTCCAGCGGCGACAATCTCTCTCTCAAGTTCGGCGGTGAGTTCCGGAACGGGTCGCGAACTGAGAGGAACACCGTAGAGGCCGATGTTGATAAAGTCCTGGTCGCCGAAGTGGGGGGAGAGAAATTGCGGGCTGCTCGCCCTTTTGATGGAGCAGAACATCACAGGGAAGATTCCGGTGGTCTTTTGAAAATGGTTGTAGACCTCCTCGGCTTTGGAAACAGGGGTATAAAAATCTTGAACGAAGAAGATCTGCTCAGCAAAGTTGTTGGGGATCGAGTGCCAGAGATGATAGAGCCGCTTGCTGGAGAGTGTCCAGCCAAAGAGCCCACGGAAAAGAGCGCTAGGAACACGGTCAGGAGTTAGATTGGCGGCAAACTTTCTCATTTTTTCAGGAATGGAGGGGAGATCTTTTCGGCTGAGCATCTGGAGCATCAGTGGGAGTGAGAGTAGATAGCGAGCCATCCAGAAGGCGGCCCGGTCCCAGCGGAAGAGATAGTCTTGCAGGGGAATCACATCACTTTCGCGGCTCTCATCAACAAGACGGTCGTAATACCAGGGAGACCAGGCGCGGTTCATTCGAAAGGTCGGCTTGTCGTCGGTTAGTGTGCCGATGATGGCTATTCCCGATTTCTCTGAGAGCATCACTCCTTCGATATACTCAGCATCACACGGCTTCTTCAGAAATTCGATAAGAGAGTGAGCATCCGAAAATCGTTTATATGTCACATGGACAGCGCTTTTAGCCTTCATCAGCCGGATTTTGGCCAGCGTAAGCATTGCCAAAGAGCCGAAGGAGGAGGAAATTCCATTGAAGAGATCACTCTTTTCCTCAGGCGACGCTTTTACCATCGTTCCATCGCCCAAAATCAGCTCATATTCGAGGCAACAGTCACTAAATTGTCCATAACGGTGCGAGCTGCTCTCCAGCGCGCTCCCCATGATGGCGCCACCCACAGTGATGGAGGTGAATTCCGGGACGACGAGCGGCACAAATCCATAGCGTAGCGTTGTTTTGCAGAGCTCTTGCATCGTGATGCGAGGTTCGACAAGCGCTGTCTGCGTCTCCGGATCGATCGAGAGAACTTTGTTTAGATGGGAGATGTCGAGCCGCTCTGATTTTTGTTTGTACTTTTCATCACGGAGAGTATTGGAAAGACTGCTCGGTCTTTTGAGCGCAATCGCTGCCTTGCGATTTGCAACATCTTTTTGAATATGATCAATCTGTTGACGGTGTTTGTTTTCGCTCTTTAACTCAATCATCGCACTTAGCTATACTACAAAATAGGAGAGATGACAATGAGCAATCCAGTAAAACTTTTTGGAACCGATGGGGTTCGTGGGCGAGCCAACCACTTTCCGATGACTGTGGAAATTGCTCTTGGTTTAGGAAAGGCAATGGCCAAGATTCTTCGTCGCAAGGAAGGCAAACACCGCGTTGTGATTGGCAAAGATACTAGGCTCTCATGCTACATGTTTGAAAATGCGCTTATCGCCGGCCTCTGCTCGATGGGTGTCGATACTCTGATGGTCGGCCCCCTTCCAACTCCTGGTGTAGCCTTCATTACTCGCGCTTATCGTGCTGATGCCGGTATTGTAATCTCCGCCTCCCACAATCCCTATTTGGACAATGGAATCAAGATTTTCACTTCTGAAGGTTTCAAACTTCCAGATTTGATCGAAAAAGAGATCGAAATTTTAGTCGCAAAGAATGATTTTGATGATGCCCTTCCCGATGATTTTTGCGTCGGTAGAAATACTCGGATTCCTGACGCCGGTGGCCGCTATATCGAATTTACCAAAGCGACTTTTCCCAAAGGCAAAACGCTGCAAGATATGCGGATCTTTCTTGACTGCGCCAATGGCGCTGCACATCGAGTCGCACCGCTCGCTTTTTGGGAACTGGATGCAGAAGTGGAGGTTATCGGAGATGACCCCGATGGTTTCAATATCAACGCTGAGTGCGGCTCTCTCTACCCTGAAAAGATCCAGAAAGGAGTTGTAAAGAAGAAATGTGATGTCGGTATTGCTTTTGATGGCGATGGAGATCGTGTGATCATGAGTGATGAGAAGGGCAATATCGTTGATGGAGACACTATTTTAGCGATTGCGGCTCTTGAAATGAAAAAGCAGGGCCGTCTCAATAATAACCGGGTCGTGACGACCACCATGACCAATTTGGGTGTGACGAGATTCTTAGAGGGTCATGGAATCGAAGTGATCCACTCTGAAATTGGAGATCGCTATGTCATCCAAGATATGCTTAACTATGGAGCCAATCTCGGCGGCGAGCAGAGCGGCCATCTTATATTTCTTGATTACAACACCACAGGAGATGGGATCGTGGCTGCTCTTCAAATCTTGTCGATTATGCAAACTACCGGAACTACTCTCTCCCAGCTCGCTTCGCAAGTGAAAAAGTTTCCCCAGGCACAGATCAACACGTCCGTCAAAGAGAAGCCTTCTCTCAAAACCCTCAAGCAGCTCCAAAAAGAGATCAAAAATGCCGAGCTCTCACTCGGTCAGGAGGGAAGAGTGCTGGTGCGCTACTCCGGAACAGAAAATGTCTGTCGTACCATGGTTGAAGGGGTCCATAAGAAACAAGTTCATGAATTGGCAGTAGCCATCTCTCAATCTGTAAAACGAGAGATAGGGGCGTAATAGATGTGTGGGATCTTTGCCTATATCGGCCTCAAAAAGCGAGCCCTCCCCATCGTTCTCGACGGCATCGCCAAACTAGAGTATCGTGGCTATGACTCCGCTGGAGTCGCAGCCATTGCCAATGACAAAGTGGTTTGCCAGAAAGAGGCTGGCAAGATTGCCGACCTCACACTCTCCCTAGATCAAAAATCGTGGCAAACGTCGATGGCGATTGGTCATACGAGGTGGGCCACTCACGGAAAACCCACCGATAAGAATGCCCATCCCCACCTCGACGAAAACCTCTCCTGCGCTGTCGTTCATAATGGCATTATCGAAAACCACGACGCTATCCGGAAAAGACTAGAAAAAGCAGGCCGCAGCTTTTATACCGAAACCGATACCGAGGTGATTGCCCAGCTGATCAGCGTCCACTACCGTGGCGATCTGCTCAAAGCGATGCAAGAGGTTCTGCCGCAGCTGGACGGCGCCTTTTCCATTGCATGCATCCACAAGAACCACCCCGATCAGATCGTTTGCGCAGCCAGAGAGAGCCCGCTAGCCATCGGAATCGGTCATAACGAAATGTTCATCGCCTCCGATGCTGCCGCCTTTCTCAAACATACCAAGCGCGCCATCTACCTCTACTCTTCTGAGCTAGCCCTAGTTACCAATAACTCCGTCCAAGCCTAT
>JAAKFT010000083.1 GCA_011064935.1 Chlamydiota bacterium
TCCTTACAAAGTCTTCGGCGGAGCTACTTTAAAAGGACAAAATTTGGCAATCAAACAAAGAGGGCGATTATGCCTTAGTTCAACGGCCTAGGTCTGACCCTCTATTGACGGGTTAAAAGAATTTTTTCAACGCGACGCTTGCGCACTCTGAGAATCTCAAAACGAAGGGTGCCAATGAAGAAGGCGTCGCCCTTTTGGGGCACAGCCTCCAGCTGGGCCATGCAAAGCCCACTCAATGTGCGATAGCGAGCCTTCTCCTCATCCGGCAACTCTTCGATATGAAAAATTTCTTTAAATTCGTCAATCGGCACCTTACCATCGAGCAGCCAGGTCCGATTGTTGACGCGGATGATCTGGGCAGCCTCACCGGTCTGCTGATCGATATCTTTGATGATGGCATTGAAGAGATCGCCTATGGTGATCATTCCTTGGATTGTTCCGTATTCATCGGTCACAAGGGCAAGGGTGTTTTGTGTCTTTTTGAAGAGATCCATCAACTCAAAAATGTGGAGATTTTCATTCACAAAAGGGGGAGGTGTGACCAGAGCTTTCAGATCAATCTTCTTTCCAAGAAGAGCATTGGCGAGAAGCTGACGGGAGTGAATAATACCTACTACCTGGTCGACGTCGGTATCACACACCGGGAATCTATGGTGTTTAGATGTAAGGATTTTCTCCCTGATGACCTCCAAAGAGTCGTTGACATCAAGCCACTCGATATCAACGCGAGGCAACATCAACACTCCCACTCTTCGATCTCCCAGGCGGAAGATGTTTTCGACCATATCTTGTTCAGCCTCTTCGATCACACCTGCTTCAGCTCCAGATTCAAGGGCCACGCGTATTTCTTCTTCAGTGATGTGGTCGTGTCCCTTTCCCCGCGAGATAAGACGAGCAAAGAGATTGAAAGAGATAACAAAAGGATAGGTAATATAGATCATCCCATTGATCATATAGGCACAGGTCGGTGCCAGTCTCTTCCAGTAGAGAGCGCCGACCGTTTTCGGGATCATCTCTGTCCAGTAGAGCATGGTGAGCGTCAAGATAACTGAGCCAAGCGCGAGCCACTTCTCCCCATAGAGGGCAACGACGGTCGCACCCACGCCAGCGGCACCGATGGTATGAGAGATAGTGTTGAGAGTAAGTATGGCAGCGAGTGGACGATCGATACGCGCCTTCAACTCCTCCAAAAGAAGGCCCGTTTTGGAGCCCTGTTTTTTCAAAATCGAGACATAGGAGTTGGTGCAGGAGAGAAGGACCGATTCAAAGATAGAACAGGCGAACGATACGATATGAGAGACAACAAAAAAGGTGATCAGAGCAATCATGGGGCTTCTTTAGGACAAAACACTTTTATTTTATAAATATTTGGGATAAAAGGTTGGGTTTGATCTATGAAAAAAGTCCTCGCATTAATTCTCCTTCTTTCCATTGTATATACCGGATGTGCCCCCTGTGGCTACAAATATTGTATGGAAGGCTCGCAAGAGTTTGTCCTCGACTCCTACAAAATTAGACAAGGCAAATATTCGATTTTGGAATTGGAAGGCCAAGAAAGTCATCCCTTTCCTGCTTCATATCTCCAAGAATATGAAGATCGCATCGACGAGGATGACCTACTGAAAATCGCCGTCTTTCATCCCTCGCGTGGTGACCTAAGCGATGCTGTGAATGCCGTCGGCGGAACGGTGGGCTATCGAGTGATCAAAGGAGAAATCCACCTCCCAGGCCTCACGTCGGTAAAAGTAGCCGGCCTAACCCTTGAAGAGGCACGGGAGAAAATTCAGGAGTACTACGACGGGGAGATCTCCAACGTCAACGTCTTTATCGAGTACCAAAACCGTCTCCACAGCAAGGTAGAGCTCACCGGGGCTGCTGCGGTGCGTGAAATCCCGGTCAATGGGCGTATTCGGCTATATGAAGTGCTATCCAAAGCGTGCGTTTCCCCCAATGCCAACTTCTTCAAGAGCTACCTCGTCCGTGACGGACGCCCACTCACCATCGATTTCTATAAGCTGATCCATGATGGGGATATGAGTCAGAACATCGTGATGCACCCCAAAGACAAAATCTTTATCGCTGATCCCTCAGACTCGATCATCACCGTTATGGGAGAGGTTGGGCTGGCCAAGGCAATCCCTGTCCCATCGGGCAGCATCTCGCTGCGTGAAGCGATCGCCGCAGCCGGCGGCATCCCATTCACAGGAGACAAGCGGTGCATCCAGGTCATTCGTGGCAATATCATCAATCCCAAGATCTATCGCCTCTCCTGGAACCACATCACCTATCTTCCCAATGATAGCCTCCTCCTCATGCCAGGTGACACTGTCTATATCTCCGAAAAACCGATCACCCGATGGAACCGTTTCATCGAACAGCTCTTGCCAAGCAGCTTGCTGATCGATTTAGGAATCAAAACACGAGGGGTCTTCCACTAGAAATGAAAAAGATTTCCAACGAAGAGTTTATTATCTCGCTCTCGGATCTTTGGACAGCCATTAAACGAGGGAAAAAGAAAATCTTAATCGCCGCTCTTCTGGTCGGCGCCCTATTTTTCTACCGGCAGATTCATCGACCGATTAATTTCACCGCCGAGGGAATGTTTAAAGGTGGAGAGAAAAAAACACCAAGCAGCCTCATAGCAACTTTATTAGGCGGTTCAGGAGAAAGTTTTTCTTCTGAAGATGATCCCAAAACCTTTCTGCACTCCTATCCAGTACTGGCACGTGTCGTAGACCGGCTTCACTTGCAAGGATGCTTGGTAGAGGCGAAAAAACCCCCAAGTCGGTTTAAAAATATCTGGGACACAGTCCGAGCTGAGAGTATTCATAAGATCTACGGCGCCATAAAACGGCCCTCTTCACCAATACTCTCTGGAAATGTCGCGATCCCCGACACTCTCCCCTTTCCTGACCAGAAGCACTCTGTCCAGTGTCAAGATATCCGCTACGACCAAGAGACGTTCACCAACGTTTCTATCAAATTTCAAGATGAACAGAGATTCACGGTGAGTGGCAATCAAGGGAAGATCCTTGGTCAAGGGGAGCTCTCTGCTCCCTTTGTTTGGGAGAGAGGTAGCTTTACTTTGGAAAAACTAGAAGAGAGAAGGCTTTCCGGCTCTCTCTTTCACCTCTCTCTCATTCCTCTAGAGCCTGCTACGAAGAGTCTCGAAGATAACCTGAGCATTACCAGTGATAAAAAGAATGCTTCCCTATACAAAATTAGCTACACCCACAGAGATCGTCAGCTAGCCACCTCTATCGTAAATGCTGTGATGCAAGAGTATAGTAACTATCAGCACGACCAAGGGGAGAACATCATCTCCAAACAGCTCCAATATCTCGCAACCCGCCAACAACAGACCACCGAAGAGCTCGATAAAATTATCAACCAACACAAACTCTCTCTCGAAAAAACCATCGGAGAGGGAGGATTTGTCACTTTGGAGAGCGAGCTCGGCTTTATTGCCAAAACCCAAGTCGAATACCAGAGCCAGTTAGCTCACCTCACTTCGATGATGCAAGGTCTTTCATCCAAAATCTATGACGGCAATTTCCCCAAGCTCATCGAAAAAATTCGAGAGGAAAATAATCAGACAAGCGAGGTCTTTACCATCCAGGCTGCAGAGGCGATGTTGGCCTCCTATCAAAGTGACCTCGACAAGATCGACTTTGAAAAGGAGTATCTGAACTTCTCTCTTAGCAAACTCGCCGAACCCACTTTTGATGTAGCTACTCTCACTAAATCAGACACCAACCCGACCGTTGCCAAGCTCTTTGCGATAGTCCATGACCTACAACTCAAACTGATCGATGAAAAAAATTGGAGTACCACTGAGAGAGGGAACCTCAGAGCAGAGATTGAGTTGCAGAAGAAATTTCTTATCCAGCACTTTGAAAATTTGAAGGCTGGGGCTGAGGTCCAAAAAAATGTGCTCCAGCAGAAGATCCACTCTCTTAAACAGAATGCACTCGTGCTGCTGTATAACGAATATGAAATTATCGAACATCAGCTCCGAGACCTGGCCGAACGTGCCACCCATTTCCCAGAAAAAAAATTCAGCGAGCAGAAGATCGCTCTCAATACAAAAATGCAGAACGATGTCTTTGAGTCTATCACCAAAATGATCGAATCAAAAAATATCTCTTTCAACCTCGAATACAACAACTCCTATCCTCTGGCAATGGCTATTCCTCCAACCCTGCCTAATCACCCACGGATCCGCTTCTTTACTCTCATCGGAGCTTGTATCGGAGCATTTGGTGCTTTTGGTGCTCTCCTGCTACTCCAAGCCGCCAAAGGCCCCTCTGCCTCACTGAAAAACCTACGTGGCATGGGATATCATGTCTCAGGACTATTCTCAGCGAAAAACAACGCCTGCCTCAAGGAGGCCACTTACTTTCTTTCGAAAAATCAGACTCTGCTTATCTCCTCTCAGCATGTCTCCTCTCTTTCTTCTCAGCTGGCAGCTCGCCTGGCCAAAAGAAAAGACCGAGTCTGCGTGATTCAGCTCGCCAAATCTGCTTCAAAAAGTGGTTTGGTGGATTACCTTCTGGGGAAAAGGGATGATCTTCCGTGGCAGAAAAATGTGCTTCCCTGGGGAAAAGGTGAAGAGTTCAAGGAAGAGCTTCTCGGTACCCAGAGATTTCAAGATCTCCTCGATTCGCTCAAGCAAGAGTATGACTACATCCTTCTCGAAAACGCCGCTCATCCCTTAAGCGTTGAGACCAGCCAACTAGCTGCTTACGCCGATGCTGCTCTCTATCTCGTCACAAAGGAACAGCTCTCCGATGTTTCGGGCCTGCCAGAAAAGACCACTTTTCTCCTCAAGGACTCCCTACCCGAAAAGGAGTTCGCCTCTACCTTCTCCTACCTCCAAGAACGCAAGAACTACCTGAAACTCCAACTTCGTCAACTCGAGCCTCTATTAGATGCCTTGAAAGAAAGGTTTAACTTTTCTCCGCGTTGACTTTTTTTGGTGGCGCGGCGATCTTTTTAAGCTGTTTGACGTAGTCAGACTTTATTTTTTTCAAAAACTCGAGCTCTTTCTTTCCCTTCTCCTTCTCTCCACACAAGTAAAATAGCCTACCTAAAAGATAGTGGGCCTTCTCGTGGTTAAGATCGATCATCAACGTCTGATTCAGAGCTTGAAAAGCAGCCTCCTCTTCTTTCATATCGAGAAAAGCGAGGGCCAAATAGAAGGATGAATCAGCATCTTCAGGATTGAGCTCTGTCGCCTGGCCAAAACAATTTGCCGCCTTTTTTGGTTTGTTGGCTGTCAGATAGCAAAGACCCAGATTGTAGTGGCTATCCGACACATCCCCTCGCAGTGATACCGCCTTCTCATAGGCCTTAATAGCCTCTTTCCACTGCTTCAGATAGGAGTGGAAAAGACCCAACTTGATCCATCCTTTCCAGTAGGAAGCATTGATCTCGATGGTTTTATTCAAAGCGTCGATCGCCTCTTGAACTTCTCCCTGCTCTCCTAAAACCAGAGCCAAATTATAACATGCTTTGTAGTGAGAACCATCGAGCTTGATCACCTCGCGGTAATAGTTCAGAGCCTCAGAGAACCGTCCAGATTGATCATAGACACAGCCCAAGCTGAAAAGACACTCCGAATCTTTGGGGTGTTCTTTGAGATAGATCTGATACTGCTCGATCGCCTCTTCAGACATCTCTTTCCTTTCAAATGCAGCACCTAGGCAGTAGTGGAGATAGCCATTGGTGGGATCAACCTCCAAACCTTGACGACACCACTCCAGCCCTGCATCCACTTCGCCGAGCTCCAGCGAGATAATCCCCAGATAGCAATAAGCCAGAGCCATTTCAGGATCGTGGCGCAGCGCCTCTTGAAACTCCCCCTTGGCTTCCTCATATTTTTCATCTAAAAATTTGCCGACTCCGGCACATAAACACTCTTTTGCAAGATTGGTCTTGTTTGATGATCCCATAAAATGGCTCCTTTGGTGAGATACCATTTCACTTGCAAATCTCATGCCACTTTTGGATCATATTGACCGCTAGCGGAGCCGCCAAACGACCGAACTCCCCTAGTCTCAGATAGACAACAACCACAAGCTCCGGCTCATTAAAATTTTCATCCTTAAAAGCAATCGCGCCAAACCAGATATGTTTGGATTTCAGCCTCCCAGATGTACCATCCAGACTCAACTTCTCCACCGCTTCGGCCGTGCTCGTCTTGCCCACTATTTTCGAAACTAACTCTGCCGGAAAGAGCTTTCTAATCTCTCGCGCCGTCCCCTTATCTCCCATCACAACCTGCCGCATCCCATTCAGCATAAGCGTTCTCATCTCGTCGGGAAGAAATATCTGCCACCTAACTTCGCTCTCCTCATCGGACACAATCTTGGGAGTTAATATTTTCCCTCCATTAGCTAGTGCTGACAACATTACTGCCGTCTGAAGCGGCGTGCCGACAAGGGTATGCTGTCCAATGGCCAACGCATAAAGACCCGAACGATTATAGGCAACATCATCGGGAATATTTCCCCTGATCTCTCCAGGCAGCGCGATCCCAGTCTTAGCTCCAAAACCAAAAAGTCTAGCCGCGTGACATAGATCTTCAGGATCCTCGAGCACATCCCCCGCCAGAAGCGAAAAGTAGGGGTTGCTTGACGCTTCTAACGCCCGACTGAGATCAACCCGTCCTACATTGGCATGTTCACTGCGAACTAATCGTCCCCCTCGATAGAACATCGGAATCGACTTGCCCTCCTGCGTATAACCCACACTCCATCCCCCGCGATCATTGGTGCGATGTTTATCATCCACAATCGTCAAAGGGTTGAGATCGCGTGCCCTTCCCCCGCGGGCCACATATCGTTGCCTCAAAGCTTCATAGGCCGGAATCAATTTAAAGATCGATCCAATCGTCGTCGCCTGCCTAAACGCCTGCGAACGAGCATAGCCATACCCATAGGTCGGATAGAAAGCCGAGGCTAGCTCCCTCTCAAACTGCTTTCCGTTAGACCGCCGCATCCCAGAATAGATACCCAAAAGAGGGCGATCCAGATCGTTATAACTCCTGAGCGTCTTCAAATAAGCCGCTATGATACCCAAGTCTATCTCATCAACCATCCCTTTCAGCCGATGGTAGTGGCCCACCCACTGAAGCGCAACATGCGCCCCCGCCTCAAGCTCCTGTTGCCACACCAGTAATGCCTCCACATAGGGCGCCATCTTGGGTTCTTGGAGCCATATTAAACGATTTTCTCCCGTCAGAAAGAGCGTGATGAGATGCCAGCGATACCTCTCCCAAAACTGTCCAAACATTTCTCTTTCAGCCTCATCGAGATAATCGATAAATGGACGACCATATCTCTTTTTCGCCGCCTCTTCCTCTTTGCGCTTGGCAGCTAGATAGCCTTTAAACTTCTCTTCGCGCCACCGTCTAAAATCGTTCTCATGAAAGCG
>JAAKFT010000084.1 GCA_011064935.1 Chlamydiota bacterium
CTGTACATGTGGGAGACGTTGATCTAATTCAAGCTTTAGTCCAGGCACATAAAGATGATCTAGATTGGGAGAACGCCTTAAAAAATACGATAATAGCGTTCCTTCCTAAAGGGAAAAGAATCGAAATATTAACTAAGATATTGACCAATACCTACGCCACCGATCTAACGAAGGCCTTTAAGACGGGAAAGGAATTGAAAGTTATTATGCTCTCGGTACTTCCGAAAGAAATTCCTATTTTCATTCCTCATATTGGGGATCTGCGCCAAGGCTTTGTCGATGCACTTCACCCTGTTCAAGTTGATGCATATATACGTTTAGCCCTTCAAAGGGATTTTGAAGGAATGGAAATGATAAGATTAAAAAATAAATCAGATTCAGAAAAAAAGCAGATATTAATAAAAATGTTGGGAGCACGTTACGTTATTGCGCATTGGAATCAGTTGGATGAAGCCGGTAAACAGAAATATCTTTCTGGAAAATTACTCACTGAGGCCCAAACCGGCGGCAAAGCTGGGCTCAAAGCTTATTTCAATGGTATGTTGTTGATGGACGAAATAAAGGAATGACGAATTTTAAGTAGTTTCATCCGGCCCCTGCTCTTTTGTTTGATTGTCGAGAGAAGAGATGGTACCATCTTCTAGAAGAAGATGAACGAAAGTAGCCTAATTCAAAAGATCACCACGCTATTAACAGCGGCCAGCCAAAAGGCTTTCCCGGAGATGACCGGAGAGGCTGAGGTGACTCCTGCCACTCAGGAGAAGTTTGGTCACTATCAGTGCAACAGTGCAATGAAGCTGACCAAGATTGCCAAAAAACCTCCCCGCGAGATTGCCCAGCAGATCATCGACAAGATCGAGGATAAAGAGGGACTCTTTTCCAAGATCGAGATTGCCGGCCCTGGCTTTATCAACCTGACAATCAGTTCAGATTACCTCTCCAAAATGCTCGATGAAGCGCTTCGTGCTGGACCTCCTGTTCCAGCCAAAAAAGAGCGGATTATTGTCGAGTTTTCCTCGCCCAACATCGCCAAAGAAATGCATGTGGGCCACCTCCGATCGACGATTATCGGAGAGTGTTTGGCTAGGCTTTTTGAATATCTGGGCCATGATGTTTTGCGTCTCAATCATGTGGGCGATTGGGGGACGCAGTTTGGAATGCTCATCACCTATATGCGAGAAGTGGTGCCGGAGGTTCTTGAGGGTAAAAAAGCAACTGATCTGCCGGCACTGATGGAGTGGTATCGAGCTTCGAAGAAGCGGTTTGATGAGGACGAGGGCTTCAAAGAGAGGGCGCGGCAGGGTGTGGTGGCGCTGCAGAGTGGAGATCCCGAGTCCAAAAAGGCATGGGAGATGATCTGCGAAATCTCGCGCAAGGGCTACCAGGAAGTCTACGATCTTCTCGATGTGAAGCTCAATGAGCGGGGAGAGTCCTTCTACAACTCGATGCTCTCTGGTTTGGTCCAAGATTTGGAAAAAAAAGGGCTGGTCACTCCCTCAGAGGGGGCCAAATGTCTCTTTCTCGAAGGGTACAAGTTGCCGCTCATGGTTCAGAAGTCCGATGGGGGGTTCGGCTATGATGCGACCGATCTGGCGGCAATGTCTCAGCGGGTCAAGGATGAGAAGGCCGATAGAATCATTGTGATTACCGATGCGGGGCAGAGTTTGCACTTTGATCTGCTCTTCCACGGGTCGGTGAAGGCGGGTTATCTCGATCCCAAGAAGGTTCGCTTTGACCATGTGCCGTTTGGGTTGGTGCTCGGGAATGATGGGAAGAAGTTCCGTACGCGGGCTGGTGATACTGAAAAGCTAATCGATCTGCTCAATGCTGCGGTGGAGCAAGCTCAGAAAATTTTGGCTGATCGGGAACACAATATGAACGAGGCTGAGGTTGAAAAGTTGGCAAAGATCTTGGGGATCGATGCGGTCAAGTATGCCGACCTATCCTGTAACCGGATCAGCGACTATCAATTTAGCTACGATCGGATGCTCCGCTTTGAGGGCAATACGGCTGCCTTTATTCTCTACTCATATGTGCGTATTTCTGGTATCAAACGGAAAGTCGGTGATGTCAATATTGAGGAGTTGATGAAAAAGGCTACTATTTCACTCAACCATCCTTCCGAGATAGAGCTTGGGCTCCATCTTCTTCGGTTTCGGGAGACTCTGGAGGCGATGGCCGAAGATCTCTTCCCCAACTATCTGACCGACTATCTCTTCAATCTGGCTCAAAAGTTCAACGGGTTCTTCCGAGACTGTCGTGTGGAGGGGAGTGCGGAGCAAGAGAGTCGTTTGCTTCTCTGTGAGGCGGCCGCCAAAACGATGGCCCGCGGTCTCCATCTTTTGGGGCTTCAAACGGTGGAGAGAATGTGACCCAAGAAAAGCTCACCTATAAAGTCACCGGCCTTGATTGTGCAGAAGAGGTAGCGATCTTAAAAAAGGTGGTGGGCAGAGCAGAAGGGGTGACCGATCTCGCATTCAATATCTTACAGGCGAAGATGATCGTGACCTATGATCCAAAGGTCATCGACTCACGGAAAATCAGCTCTCTTGTTGCCTCCACGGGGCTGAAGGCGACTCCTTGGGACGAGGCTCATCTCGAGCCAGCACTCCCTTTTTGGCAGAGACATCTCCGCCTTTTCTTTACGCTGATCAGTGGTCTCTCTCTCATTGCCGCTATTGTTCTTCATCTTAAAGAAGGACTGCTCCCTCTTACTAGATCCTTTTATTTTGGGACGATCCTCTTTGGCGTCTGGTTTGTCCTTCCAAAGGCATTCTTCTCTCTGAGGCGGCTGCGACCCGATATGAATCTGCTGATGGTAGTCGCCATCATCGGAGCCCTTGCCATCGGTGAGTGGTTCGAAGGGGCCACTGTCGCCTTTCTTTTTGCTCTCTCGCTCCTTTTAGAGCAGTGGAGTGTGGGGCGAGCGCGCCGAGCGATCACCTCGCTGATGGATCTCTCTCCGACGCTCGCCCGTGTGATCGACCCCAAGACAGGTCATATCGAAGAGAAAGAGGTAGAAGAAGTGGCTCTGGGAAGTTTGGTTTTGATCCGTCCCGGGGAGAAGATCCCGCTCGATGGTGTGGTTATAAAAGGAGACTCCTCGGTCGATCAGTCGCCGATCACTGGCGAGTCCATTCCGGTACCGAAAGGGGTAGGTGATGAGCTCTTTGCGGGAACGCTCAACGAAGAGGGGGCGTTGGAGTGCAGGGTGACCAAGATCGCTCAAGAGACGACGCTTTCGCGGATTATCCATCTGGTGGAAGAGGCTCGTTCCAAACGGTCGACAAGCGAGCAGTGGGTTGAGAGCTTTGCTAGATACTACACGCCGATCATGCTACTGCTCGCGCTGCTTATGATGATCGTGCCGCCGCTGATTTTTGCTCTTCCCTGGTTTGACTGGATCTATCGAGGGTTGGTTCTTCTGGTGATCGCCTGTCCATGCGCTCTGGTGATCTCGACGCCGGTCAGCATTGTCTCTGGACTCACGACGGCTGCTCGCCAAGGCGTGCTTGTCAAAGGCGGGGTCTATCTCGAGATAGTTGGGCATATTCGAGCCATTGCCATGGACAAAACTGGTACCTTGACCTTCGGCCACCCCGAAGTTCAAGAGATTGTACCTCTCAATAGTCATACGCGCGAAGAGCTGCTCGAAAGGGCGGTCGCCTTGGAGAGACCCAGTGAACACCCTCTCGCTCGTGCGATTCTTAGAAAGGGCGAAGAGGAGAAGATCAAAACCGAGCAGGTTGACTCGTTTCAGATATTCAAGGGAAAAGGAGCTCAGGCGACCTATCGTGGAAAGTCCTACTGGATCGGTAGCCACCGCTTTATGCATGAGATGGGCCAGGAGACCGATGAGATCCATGATCGCGCTCTGGAGCTCGAAGATGCTGGCCACTCCGTCGTTGCCATCGGCAATCAGACCCACGTTTGCGGGTTGATCAGCATTGCCGATAGTCCTCGTCCGTTTGTCGCGGAGACCATTTTGGCTATCAAAGGGGCTGGCATCCAAGAGATCTCCATGTTGACCGGCGATAATGAACCCACGGCTGCTGCTCTGGCCAAACTGAGTGGTGTTGATACTTTCTACGCGGAACTTCTCCCTGAAGACAAGGTAGAGGCAGTCATTGCGCTCCGGAAGAAGTGGGGGAAGGTGGCGATGGTAGGAGATGGTATCAATGACGCTCCCGCGATGGCGGCGGCCAATCTCGGCATTGCGATGGGTGGCATGGGAACGGACGCAGCTATTGAGACATCGGACGTGGCCTTGATGTCTGATGATCTCTCAAAAATTCCCTGGCTGATCCGCCACTCTCACAAGGTACTCAAGATCATCAAGCAGAACATCACCTTTTCTCTCGGTTTGAAGGCGCTGTTTATTGGTTTGACCTTTTTCAATCTGGTGACACTCTGGATGGCCATTGCGGCTGATACCGGTGCAACCCTGCTGGTGATTTTCAATTCTCTCCGCCTTCTCCGCTCTGCCAAATAATTATAACCGGAACTTCGGGTTTTACTCCCTCGTCCTCAGGGACTTTACTTGCATCTTTTGCGCTTTTTGACCTCGCAAAGGGCCCTTGGCCATTAGCTTCGTTCAAAAATCCCAAAATCTGCTTCGTAAACTCCTCTGAATCCGAGGAAGACAACCCGAAGTTCAGGTTTTTAGACAGGGGTTTTGCTGCCTTGCCCAGCGATTTCGCGGACATATTTGGGCAGGGCGTAGCCAGAGAGATGGAGTGTCAGCTCTTCCATAAATGCTTTTCCCCGCTCTTCACTCACCTCAAAATGAGCCGCTCCAGCAATCGGGTCGAGCTGATAGAGATAGTAGGGGGTGATCCCATGATCAACAAGCCTCTCAAAGAGCGCTTTCAGAGTTTGGATAGAGTCATTGACCCCTCTGAGTAGAACCGAGTGGCATAAAAGGGGTGCAGGGACTCTTTTGAGAGCCTCCAAAACCTCAACGTCCAGTTCGGTGGGATGGTTGCAGTGGATCACAAACCAGATCTGGAGTGAGCAGGCTTTTAGAATATCCACTAGTTCCTGATCGATCCGTTCGGGAATTCCAATGGGAAAACGGGTGTGAATGCGGATACGGCGAAGATGAGGGATCTGCTCGAGTTCGGTGAAAAGTGTCGCGAGATTGGGGTTGCTGAGGGAGAGGGGATCTCCGCCACTTAAAATGATCTCTCTGAGAGACGTATCGGCTCGGATGTAGGCTAGCTCCTCCTCAAAGCCGGGTTTGTTGGTTTCATAGGCAAAGTGCCGCCGGAAGCAGTAGCGGCAATTCATAGCACAGCCACTAGTCGGAAGCATCAGGGCCCGCTCATTATATTTATGGAGCAGTTTGGGGGTAGGGCGGGCTTGGTTTTCCGAGAGAGGGTCGCAACTAAAGCCAACCTTTTCGATTTTCTCGTCGATCAGAGGGACAAACTGTCGGAAAATGGGGCCATCAAGGGTTCGCTTAGGGATTTTTTGGGCGAGTCGACGGGGAAGGTTGAGGGGAAAGAGGGAGTGGAGATCGAGCTCTTTGATTTGCGTAGGAGTGAGCTCCAGAAAGTCAGCAAGACTCTTCAGTGAGGTGAAATTATGTCGTTGAATTTCACGCCAAAGTACGGTGTTTGGCATCTGTATTAATCGTTTCTGTGGGTAGAATAGGTTTGATCGGTTTGGTATCAGGTTTTGTCTGTATGCGCTTGATATTGGCGCCAAGAGACTGGAGTTTGTGGACGATCTTTTCGTAGCCACGGTCTAGAAAGGAGACTCCTGAGATGATGCTCTCTCCTGAGGCGACGAGGGCTGCCATGACGTAAGCAAAACCGGCTCGAAGATCGGGAATAGTGATCTTTTTTCCGATGAGAGGCGTATTGCCTTTGACGATAATGCTGTGGTGATAACCTCTGAGGGCGTAACGACACTTTTTGCCGCCGAGACACTGTTTGAAAAGCTCAATATCTGCGCCCATCTCTTTGAGTGTCTGGGTATAACCAAACCGATTTTCATAGACCGTCTCGTGGATCACCGAAGAGCCATTGCCTTGGGTGAGAAGGACGGCATAGGGCTGCTGCCAATCGGTCATAAAACCGGGATGGACGTCCGTTTCGATATGAACGCCACCTCGCAGGGGAGCCTGATAGAAAAATTCGATTCCATCACTTTTGACGTTGAACCCGCCGCCTAACTCTCGGATTTTGTTGAGAAAAGAGATCATATGGAGATGCTGGGCTCCTTCTACAAAGACCTTTCCCTGAGTTGCGATTGCGGCCATCCCGAAGGAGGCTGCTTCGATGCGATCGGTCATCACCGTGTGTTCGACCTCATTGAACTGCTCGATCCCTTCAATACGAATGGTTCGATCGACATCCAGGGAGATAATGGCCCCCAATTTCTGAAGAAAGAGAATAAGCTCGACGATTTCAGGCTCGGTGGCGGCATTTTTGATTACCGTCACTCCTTTAGCACGGACGCCAGCCAAGATCGTATTTTCAGTCGCTCCCACAGAAGGAAAGGGGAGATGAATATAGTTGCCGGTCAGCCCTTCTGCGGCATGGGCAAAGTAGGCTCCTTCTCTACGTATATCGCGGTATTCAACGATAGCACCAAATTTTTGCAGCGCTTCGATATGGAAGTCGACAGGCCGTTTGCCAATCGCGTCTCCACCCACTGTCGGAATAATGATATCCTGGCGGGTTCTACCTAAAAGGGCACCAATGAGAAGGATAGGGATTCGATTAGCGCCGGAGAACCGTTGGGGGATGTAGGTCGTTTTGAGCTCTTTGGTGCAGATCTCGATGATTCCTCTTTCTCGATCCCACTCCACCTTGGAGCCGAGCTCTTTACACAAGTTGACGGTGATTTCGACGTCGCCAATATTGGGAACATTGTAGAAAATGCACTTTTTGTCGGAAAGAAGCGAGGCCACGAGCAGCTTGGTCATCGCATTTTTTGCCCCTGCTGCTTTGACACGTCCTTCCAAACGGGCTTTGCCCTCTATTTTAAGAATATCCATGGCTCGTAACCCTAATGGAACGAACCCATTTTTTCAAGCAGTTCTGAAAACAGATGGCCGATATAGTGGTTTAAAATTTAGATGATAAAAAATCGGACGAAAGATTTTTTATCATCTAAATTTTAAACCACTATAAACCACTGCACACTACATTTCCCCTGCTTGGAAGGACTTTTCAAAGAGAGAGTAGGGCAAACCTCCATTCCTATAATAGACCTCTTTCGAAACTACATTTGGTTGCTAAAACTGCCCTTTTTGGCATCTTTGCGACAAAATTTATCGACCATGTGTTTACACATGCTCTCAAAATTTTGCCTCAAATCTGCACAAAAATTG
>JAAKFT010000085.1 GCA_011064935.1 Chlamydiota bacterium
CCCCAAATACGGCAACAATGAGCCACGCGGCGGTGTTTCGTCACTCTTACTGAGCGAGGAGCTTCAGCACAATATTCTAGAAAATCCCCGCATCGATGGGTTTGTCTTTATGGATGCAGGATATGTCTCTCTTTCAGAATTTACCATTGGAAGATACGCAGCGACCGCTGGATTTGGAGCTCGTATTGAGATCATGCGCAACGTTCCCATGACGTTTGGCATGGGTTACCCCATCCATCCCAGCCAACAGTTGGGTGATTTGAAAATCAATAATGCTAAACGCTTCTTCTTTTCTGTAGGAGCTGGATTTTAATTACTTTAGGAGATTTCTTAATTATGAAAAAAATACATCTATTTATCCTGGCTTTAGGAGCCACCTGTGTTTTATCTCTGACTGCACACGCAGAAGAGCTTACTGTCGGCTTTGTCAATTTCAAAACATGCATCGAAAAGTCAAAACAGGGACAGCAAGATAGAGAGAATTTCGAATCCATCAAAAATCAGATGGGTGAAGCTCTTGAAAAAACCGATAAAGAGCTCGCTGACATTGGTGCCAAACTCGAAGACCAAGACTTTATGGACGGCCTCTCTCCCACTGCTGAAGAGGAGTTGAAAAACAAGTTTCAATCCATGAACCAAGAGCTGATGCGCTATCAAAATCAGTATTATCAGGTGCTCAATCAAGCCAACATGAAAATGCTTCAATCCCTTCACGACTTTGTCGGTAACGCGGCTGAGAACGTACGTGAGGCTAATCATCTAAGCCTCGTTCTCAATGAAGATTCTACATTCGCATATTCTAAATCGCTCGACTTCACAGACGAAGTGATTGCCGCCATGAACAAACAGTTTGAGATAGAAAACAGCGAAGAGATTGCAAGTGGTGATGAAAACAGATAGAGCCCTCAAAGAGCTTGTTGAGCTCACTCATTCAACCCTCGTTGGCGATCCTGACTATCGTGTCAGCGGTGTGGATGATCTCGAGTTTGCAAGCCCCAAAGAGGTCAGCTTTTTAGAAAACAGCCGTTATGTCACGCAGATGAAGAAGTCACAGGCGGGAGTAATCTTCGTTCACCCATCTGTGCAACTAATCGAGGGACGAAATTATTTAGTCACCCCTTCCCCCTCGATGGCTTTTCAACAGGTGATTGAGCTCTTTATCCCTCAAATCCACTCCGCATTTTCTACCATCCATCCCACTGCTGTGATCCACGAATCGGCAGAGCTTGGAGAAGAAGTATCGGTGGCCCCTCATGCGATTATTGATCAGGGAGTCAAAATTGGCGGACGCACCCATATCGGTCCAGGGGTATCGATTGGACCAGGCGTTACTATCGGTGCAGAGTGCACTCTCCACGCCAATGTTGTTATCCGTGAAGGGTGTCAGATAGGCAGTGGGGTAGTTCTTCAGCCAGGCGCCGTGATTGGCTCTTGTGGATATGGGTATTTTACCAATAAAAATGGCGATCATATCCCCCTGAAGCAACTTGGCACGGTCATCCTCGAAGATGATGTAGAAATTGGAGCCAATACCACTATCGATCGCGCCCGCTTTAAGACCACGCTTATCAAGCGAGGCAGCAAAATCGACAATCTTGTTCAGATTGCCCATCAAGTCGAGATCGGTGAAAATAATTTAATTGTCTCACAAACTGGCATTGCGGGGTCATCAAAAACCGGCAACAATGTCGTCTTAGCCGGCCAAGTGGGCGTGATTGGCCATATCACGATTGGAGATAGAATTATCCTAGCCGCCGGCGCAAAAGCTGTTAAATCGATCAACGAACCCGGAGTTTACAGTGGAGTTCCTGCCATACCGATCAGAAAACTCAACGAACAGTTGGTCCATGTGCGCAACATTGGCAAACTCGTCACTCGCCTCCGCGCCCTCGAAGAGCAAGTGAACTCTGAGAGCTGATATAGTCGATTAAATCTAAGATGATAATAATCTTCTGTCCTACCTGTTCCATTCGCGAAAAATAAGGCCACAAACAACATTTCACAAACATTTGTTTAATACTAATGGAAGAAAATAAAGTTACAAAATCGGGTAGGATAGCGTGGCAGATTTGGGCTATCGTTTCGAAGCTCATATTTTTAAATATGAACGAGAAAGGATGGGCCGAAGATGACACGTTAGGCGGCTCGAGTTTGCAACTTTATTTTCTTCCATTAGTATAACATTAGCTTGGCTGCCTCTTGGATATTTCGATTGTGTTAAGTTATAAATTGCGTTACCTTGTTTGACGGAATTTTAACTTTCAAACCGAGGAGGGTATATGTTGCGTTGGAAATCACTATTGATGGGTCTACTACTGCTAAATCTCACAACTCTTACAGCTACTAATCAAACCCCAAATCTCCGCCCCTTTAGGCAAAATAAGATCTATCTAGCCAATCCCATGGGATTCTCCGCGCAGCAGCAGGCCCTGCTTCTTCCCGAGATTGTGACGAAATTGGAGAGCCTTGGTCTAGAAGTAGTCGAACCCTTTTCTCAAAATACTACACTCGACATCTCAACGCCTACATGGGCCTATGAAGTGGGACAGAGATGCATCAACGATGTCCGTAATTGCGACGCAATTTTCGCTGTGATCAATGGCACTCCACCAGATGAAGGAGTCATGATAGAGCTAGGTCTTGCCATAGCTATGGGCAAAGAGGTCTTCATCTTCAGAGATGATTTTCGCCGATGTACCGATAGCGAAATGTACCCCGTCAACCTCATGATCTTCGCAGGCCTTTCGGAAGAGAATTGGAAAGAGAGTTACTTCACATCCGTGGAAGAGATTACCTCACCAAACAAAAAACTCAATCAGTGGAGCAATAGTGTCCTGCAGTTGTCACAGTGAAAAACCCTATGAAAAGTGCTGTGCTCCCTATCATGCCGGCACTCTTCTTCCGCCTACCGCCTCCGCGTTGATGCGTTCGCGATATAGCGGTTATGCCCTTGGAAAGGTCGACTATATTCTTGACACCACCCATCCAGACCATCCCGACAACCGGATTCCTATCGCTCAACGCAGAAAGCAGATTGAAGCCTTTTGCCAACAGACCCGTTTTGAAGGGCTGGAGATATTGAGTTCCGAAGATGGGGAACCCTATTCCTATGTCATCTTCCGAGCGATTCTCTCACAAAACGGAGTCGACGGCTCTTTCACTGAGAGAAGTCAATTTGCCAAAGTCAAAGGAAGATGGCTCTACCTGAAAGGCGAAAGGCCAAATGTATCGCACGGAAGTACCCGTGGAGATGAATAATTTTAGTCTGATAATCCTAGGAGGAGGAGCGGCTGGTATTTTTGCGGCGATTGCTGCTAAAGAGAGCTCTCCAAATTCCACCGTCGCTGTTTTAGATAAGAGCGCTCATTTGCTCGCGAAAGTACGTATCTCGGGTGGCGGGCGCTGCAACGTGACCCACGCCTGTTTTGACCCCAAAAGCCTCATCCAAAACTATCCAAGAGGCAGCAAAGAGTTGCTTGGCCCTTTCTATCGCTTTCAACCCCAGGATACGATCGACTGGTTTGAAAAACATGGCGTCCAGCTCAAAGCCGAGCCCGATGGAAGAGTCTTTCCTGTCTCAGACTCCTCTCAGACAATTATCGACTGCTTGCTAGACCACGCTCGCACAAATGAGGTGGAGATCCTGCTCAAACAACATGTTGAAGCAATCGAAAAAACCAGCTCAGGTTTTCAGCTCCATCTCAAAGATGGGCACTCTCTATCCTGCCAAAAACTCTTGATTGCCACAGGAAGTGCTAAAGCCGGCTATCTTTGGGCCGAAAAGCTCGGCCATACGATCCAACCCCCTGTCCCCTCTCTTTTCACCTTCAATATTCCCCATTTTACCCTCTCGCACCTGAGTGGGATCGCGATAGATCCTGTAGAGATTGCTCTACGTAACACCTCCCTTTCGCAGAAAGGATCTCTTCTCATCACCCATTTTGGGTTCAGCGGACCAGCCGCCCTAAAACTCTCCGCGTGGGGAGCTCGGCAGCTCCATGACTCGACATACCAGGCAGAGCTAGATATCAACTGGCTTCCCAACGATTCCGAGGAGTCCATCTTCAACACGCTTCGAGAGGCTAAAAAGAGAACCCCGCAGAAAACCGTCGGTGCAACGAGGCTCTTTTCTCTATCCAAAAAGCTCTGGCAGACGCTCGCTGAAGAGATGGACGATCAGAAATGGATCGCACTCCCAGATAAACGATTGCGACAACTCGCTCAAAAACTGGTTCGCGACAGCTACAAAACCGGTGGCAAAAGCACCCACAAAGAAGAGTTTGTGACCTGCGGAGGGATTGATCTCAAAGAGGTCGATTTCAAGACCATGGAGAGCAAGATATGTCCTGGCCTCTACTTTGCTGGTGAAATTCTAGATATCGATGGTGTTACAGGAGGATTTAACTTCCAAAACGCCTGGACTACCGGCTTTCTTGCTGGCTCCAGCGCTCAACGAGAGAATCCCTAGAAATGAATACGAGCAGCTATGGGCTTATGATCACTGACGTTTGTCTGGATCGTGTTCAGATCGACTCCCAGAACAGGGATGTGGGTGATCGAGGAGTGGCCTCCTTTTACGGCAATCCAGTCGATCCTTGTGTTGAGAATCAGATTGGGGTTGGTGCAGGTCGGCTCCAAACGGCTCTCACTATCAAACTGATAGTCAGAGTCACGGAGAATGGCCAGACGGGGGTGCATCACCGTGACATTGGCATCCAGCGCGACCAGCTTGATGTCAGCCTCCCTGCCCTCGAAGAGCTGGACAATGGCTTGCAACTCCCGGTCTCCTTTAGCTGAGTCTTGCTCTTCAACTTGAAAGGGATTGCATCCTGAGAGATGGCCCGAGGCCACCAATAGAGTCTTACCACACTCCTTATCGCGTAGCTCAACCACAAAAGCTCTGCCTAGAACCTCCCCAATCTCATCAGTGAGTTCATACCGCTCTTTGTTCCAGGCCACACCATTGACGGAGTGATCTGAGCTAGAGAAACGGGTTTCGAAGTGGTCAGGAAACATAGAAGCATCGAGATAGTCAGCCTCTTGGAGACAGATAATGTCATACTTCAGATGGTGGCGGAAGATCCGCTCTCCCATAGTCCGACGGCTCTCATCTAGAAGTTGGTTAAGATCTAGCTTCTTACCCCCAGTTAGGTCATTAAGATGGTCGCTAAGCTGCCGAGCGACCTCATCATCATACAGTTGAACAGGACGAACTTTGTACGAAGTGATCATCTCTTCGCTTTTTTGAAACCAAAGACTATTTGGACTCTCTAGCTTATCTGGGGATAGAGTCAAACGCTCATAGAACTGTTGGTATTTCCCCTCTTCCCACACTCTCCTGGCCTCTGCTTGTTCGATAGGATCTTGAGAGAAGAGAATCTTCAAAGCCAGCTGTTGCATCTTCTCGATGCGATCCATAGTTGCAGGTTCTCTGTCATGCCGTTCGTGCATCAATTTCTGCATACAAGCAGCTCGCAGGTAATCGTAGTGGTCAGAGAGTCCGCCACAGTTGTACGAGCAGACGGTAAACTCCCCCGCCCATGCCACCGAGAAGACGAAGAGTAAACAGACGATCAATCCACTGAATTTTTTATTCATAAAACTTACCTACACCGTTTTGTCCCTAATTAATCCCAATTTAACGAACGCTGTAGGAAGCGGGGCAGAAAAGGACATTTTCTTGCCTGTGAATGGATGAACGAACTCTAAAAGAGAAGCATGTAGACACATCCTAGAGATGGGATTACATGAGGGCGGCCCGTACATTTTATCGCCTGCAATCGGATGGGCAGCCTCTCTGCAATGAACCCGTATCTGATGTTTCCTTCCGGTCTCTAGGGTCAGCTTTAAAAAAGTAAAATTCTTGGATCGTCGAATCACATTGTAATGTGTGATAGCTTCCCTTCCGTGCTTTTCGTCCGAAGTTCGTACTTCATAGCTTTCCATCTCCTGGAGGTAGCTCTTCCATGTACCCTGATCTGGCCTGAGATCTCCCTGGACAATAGCTGTGTAGACTCGATTGAGATCGTGACTAGAAAACATCTCCCCCAACCGCGTCGCGGACTGCTTTCCTCGAGCAAAGATCATCACTCCCGAAGCCTCTCTGTCTATCCGATGAACAGCATAAATTTGATCTGTGTGAAAATAATCATGCAAAATACCGAGAGCGTGGGAAGAATTTCTACTATCTAGAGGAACACTCAATAACTTTGCTGGCTTATTGATCGCAATCAGGCTTCGATCCTCGTAGATAATCCTGACTCCCTTGTAAAGTCTTCTTTGGACCACACCCACGGAGACCTGCTGACCCGATTCTAGCGCGAAGTCAGCTCTGATATTGACACGATCATCAACAGAGACGCGTCTATTTTTCAGCATATCGCGCAGAGACTTATTGGAAGAATCGGGATAGATCTTCCTTAATGCATCTAGTAACTTGATAGGCTCTTCAGTTAAATAATTTGTCATAGAGCGCAGCAGTATACCAAAAAAGGGATTTAAATAGGAGTAATGCAACCTGTAAGATAGAGATTGGGGAGCTGCAGCACTCACTTAAAGCCCCCCCTTTAAGACTCAAGGATCAGGCCTGCCCCCAGACTTTTTCGGCTTCGTATAGTTGATTAAATTTAATCAACTATGAATGTAAATAATTTTGAATCTTATTGATGATAGTATCGTCGGCTACCTGTGTAGAGGGTAAAATTGTAAGGATTTTGGGATCTCTTTGCGACATCCCATAATTGTATTTTTTATCGTAATAGCGTAAGAGTATGCGGCAACATTCATAAAAGTTATTTTGTTCAAGCGCCTCCAGTGCTCTTTTCGTCTCCAAACTGCCAAGTTTCTTTTTCAAACAAAGTAATGCCGCGGAGAGTTTTTGTGAGCCGAGGGCAAGATATTCATCGAGACACTCCTGCAACCTCTTTTCTTGAGGGACTTGCAAAACGAATGCCGGAGCGCATTTCATCTGTTCAAAAAGAGGCCGGGGAATTATCAATGTTCCAATTCGCTGGCTCTCATTTTCCACCAAAATCTCTTTTCCTT
>JAAKFT010000086.1 GCA_011064935.1 Chlamydiota bacterium
GTGAGGAGCAGAACGGTGGAGAGTAGAGCGAGTTTGCGATTGGAGAAAAAAACGTCCGGATGATTCTCGCGAATGTAGGCCACGGCCACGACGAGAAAAACAAAAGTCATCAAGAGAGAGCCGGCGATCGTGAGCGGATCTAATAGATTGCGATTCTCATTGAGCGTCGCTTTCATCGCTTGCAACATCGAAAGATGGCGCGTCGAGATCTTCTCATCCAGATCGATGAACCTCTCTCCTGCCCGGATGGTCGTGTACTTATGGGGGATATGACTCTGAACCAACTTTCGCAGGGTATGTTCGTCCCCTTTGTCCAATTCAAATTGCCAGGGTTTTTGTGCAAAATAGTTCACAATAAATGAGATGATTGCTGGCGGGATATCCTGATCGAAGTAGATCCGTTTATCGAGCATTGTCCAAAAACGATCTGGCAGCTTGACTGTTGTTTTATCTTGAGAAGGGAGAAAGACAAAAAAATCGCGACTGAGAAGGCCATTTTCCGGAGGAAGTTCATCGATACGCTGCATCGTCCGCGTATCGGTAAAGCGACTCTCCTTTAAACCATCAGAGAAGAGCCCCAGCGCCAGCGCAAGATCTGCAAAATCACTCTCTTCGGCGACTTGACCCCACAGTTGCGCACCCTCTTCAGTTTGGGTGATATACTTTTGGAAATCGGTTACCTGGTCATAGATCTCATCCTCGTCGATACTATAAATCTCTCCGATATCCCGTCCCGCTTCTTGCTTGAGGATAATAGTCGCCTCTTCATCTGGGAAGACAAAATCCACCTGAGATACAAGATATTTGTTGGCTTCGCTACCTAGCTCAAATGTCTCGACGTAGGTCTCTCGAAAATGAAGAAAAAGAAACAAAAAGAGGGCGAAAATCCCTCCGATAATCAGACGAATCATCACGCTTCTATCAAAATAGCTTTGCGCATGTGAAAACCGGAGTTCACCCAATTTGTTCTCCTCCGGCACCGTGGAGCGCAGATCTGTCATCTAAACCATTTCTCCGAATATTCCCCCAGAATAGATCAATGCATCCATTTTTGCAATTACACCAATCTTTAGTCAACTACTCCTTACCTAAATGAAAAAATGGTTTCGTCCCTGTGTCTGCGGTTCCCAGCTTATGGACACGCACTCCATTGGACTTGAGGGGTGCAAACAACGGCTTACTTTTTTTGTCACTTTTTGCTATCCTATGACCTTATGTCAGAGTATCAAGTTCTCGCTAGAAAATATCGTCCCAAGTTTTTTCGTGATGTCGTTGGGCAAGAAGTGATCGTCACTACCCTCGTCAATGCGATTAAGATGGAGCGCACCGCCCATGCCTATCTCTTCTGTGGCTCTCGCGGCACAGGAAAGACCACGCTAGCCCGCCTCTTCGCCAAAGCGCTCAACTGCTCCAAGCTCTCCTCCGATTTCGAGCCGTGCAACAAGTGTGCCTCATGCAAGGAGGTCTCGACTGGTAATGCTATCGACGTCTTGGAGATCGACGGTGCCTCTCACCGAGGGATCGAGGATATGCGACAGATCATCGAGACGATCGGCTATGTGCCCTCGCTCGGCAAATATAAGATCTATCTCATCGATGAAGTCCACATGTTGACCAAAGAGGCCTTCAACGCCCTGCTAAAAACTCTGGAAGAACCTCCCGGGAAAGTGAAATTTTTATTTGCCACGACCGAACCCCACAAAATCCCTGCGACCATCTTAAGCCGATGTCAACGTTTCAACTTAAATCGCATCTCATCGGAGAAGATCGAAAAAAAGTTGATCGCCATCGCAAAAGATCTCGCAATCACCATTGTCCCTGAGGCACTCTCTTTGATTGCCAAACTCTCGGAAGGGAGCTTGCGTGACGCTGAGTCTCTCTTCGATCAGCTCCTCGCTTTCCAAGAGTCTGAGATCACCCTCGACGATGCTTCTGAAGCCCTCGGCATGATGCCCCGAAAGATCTTTTTCGCTCTGGATGAGGCTGGAGGCAAAAGTGATCTTTCTGTTGCGTTCAAAATTGCCGACGAAGTCTTCTCTTCTGGCAGAAACCTCGCCTATTTTGTTGAAGAGCTTATCTTTCATTTCCGCACCCTCCTCACCCATAAAATGGGTCTCTCAAAAAATTCCGATCCTGCCTACGCCAAGTCAGCCAAAAACTATACAGAGCAACACTGTCTAGATATCCTCGAACTCTTGACCGAAGGACAGAGTCAGATCAAGTTTGCTCCTTCGCAGCGCATCGCTTTGGAGATGTTGCTACTCCGCATTTTACGCTCTCGCCAAAAAATACCCCTCGAACTACTCGTTCAAAAATTGACCGAGCTAGAAAAGAGATTGGAATCAAAAAAAACCTCCCCTCCACCTGCAGCACCCCAGGGAAATCAGGCAAGCCAGCAGAGCAAATATGATACCGTGATGCAATTTGCTTCCAAGGAGTTGGGAGGATCCCTAAAAAAAGGATAATAATATGGGCAGTGGATACGCAAAAAAGAAAAAAGAGGCCAAACTTCTGCAGCAAAAGTTTGCTAAGATGCAGGAGAAACTCAAAGAGACGACCGCTACAGGAACCGCTGGCGGAGGCCTAGTCTCTCTGACACTCAACGGCGAACATGAGATGACTGCTATCAAGATCAAGCCCGACTGTGTCGATCCAGAAGATATCGAAGGTCTTGAAGATCTCATCTGCGCCGCCTACAAAGATGCCAATAAACAACTTCAAGATTCCAGCGATCTCCCCTCTGACCTTCCCTTTGGACTTTGATTTATAGTTGTTTAGATCATGGACTCTCGAGAAGCAACTTTTCGTAGTTTTTTTCAAGAGCGTTTTGGACCTCTGCAGCTGTGGAGAGGGTCAAAACCTCTTCTGCAAACTCTGTCGCTTCGATGATGGAGAGGTGGCGAATGACATTTTTTATGACCGGCAACGAGGGAAGCGCCACCGAGAGCTCGTGAACCCCCAAGCCAAGAAGAAGAGCGGTAAAATGGGGATCAGCTGCAATCTCACCGCAGACTGAGACTAGCTTCTGGGCTGCATTGCCCGCCTCAACGACCATCTTGATCAGCCGAATAATACTAGGATCAGTCGGGGTGTAGAGATAGCTCATCGCAGGATTGGTACGATCAACGGCAAGGGAATACTGCACGAGGTCGTTGGTTCCAATCGACAGGAAATCACATTCGGACGCGATAATATCAGCAGTGATCGCAGCGGAAGGCACTTCAATCATACAGCCTATGGCAATATCGCGATCAAAAGGCACTGACTCTGCTTCTAACCCCGTTTTGACCTCCTCAACGATGGCTTTGGCTTCCTGCAGCTCTGCTACCCCTGAAATCATGGGAAAGAGAAGACTCACCTCTCCGAAAGCGCTGGCACGCAATATGGCGCGTAGTTGTGCCTTGAAGAGGGTCGGTTCTTTGAGCATCAGACGGGTCGCTCGACAGCCAAGGTAGGGATTTTTCTCATAGCGCGTCGGGTGAAAGTTGCCGAACTTATCCCCACCAATGTCAAAGCTTCGAATGACAGCGGGTTGACCATTGGCCTTTTCGACGACGTATTTATAGATGGCAAACTGCTCTTCCTCCGTCGGAAAGGAATCTTGAGCTAAAAAGAGATATTCTGAACGGAAAAGACCGATCCCCGCGCTTCCACTTTCAGCTAGAGCGTCTAGCTCAGCTCGCATTTCTATGTTGGTGGAAAGATGGAGCTTATAACCATCGAATGTCTCGGCTTCCAGTACGCTACTCTTTTGTAATCCTTTCACATGGCTCTTGAATTTCTGCTGTTTCTGTTGATAAGAAGCTAGCGAACTCTTGGTGGGATTGATGATCACCTCTCCCGTGCGGCCATCCACAATCACCTGCGGTGGTCTGGCGATCGAAAAGTCGGGGAAATCGACACTGGAAACAAAGGGAATACCCTTGGCTCTGGCCATGATCGCCACATGGGAGGTTTCGGCGCCGCTTCGGGTTACAAAAGCTTGGATATAGTCGGTATTGGCTTCGGCAGTATCAGAGGGCGCCAGTTCGTGGGCAAAGACAATCGAAGAGGTTCGTAGATCAGAGAGAGTATATCTCTCATGTTTGCGCAGATGGCTTATGATTCGACGAGAAATATCTTTGAAATCTTTCAGCCGCTCCTGAAAAAATTGGTCCGTGATCTTCTGGAACTTCTCCTCATACTCTCCTATCACCAAAGTAAAGACATACTCCGTATTCTTCCCCTTATCCCGAATCTCTTTGACAATGCGATCGGTCATAACAGGATCACGAATGATCTCAAGGTGGGAGCCCAAAATCGCAGCCGCTTCACTCCCCCCTTCTCGCTGCAACCGTTCTTGCAACGAGATCAAATCGTTTCGGGAACTCTTGAGAGCTTTGTAGTAACGATCGATCTCTTGATCTATCTTATTGATGGGGACGGAAAACTCCGGAACCTGTTCATCGATAACCGTGAACAAGAAGGGTCTACCTACCGCAATTCCAGGGCAAATAGGAAATCCCTGCAGGCGAACTTCCTTTCCCTCTATAAATTGCAATTTCGGCTCAGACATAAATCTCGACATCCTTAACTGAACAAGGATATCAGCTGGAGAGGACGAAGATCAAGCAAATTACTCTCCAAATCGATTTTGGAAAATAGTCACCAATCCTGCCATCGCCTCTTCGGCATCTTCTCCTTCGCACGTAATAGTTACCTGGGCATTCTTGCCGGCAGCTAGCATGATGAGATTGAGAACACTTTTCGCATCTACTCTTTCTTTATTGTAAGTGAAAAAGACATCACATTGATACTCTTGCAAAAACTTCACTATCGTCGTAGCCGGCCTGGTGTGAAGCCCTAAATCGTTGGTAATGCGAATTTTTTTGACGACTTTTTTCACTGTTTCCTCGTCTTATATTCCAAAGTTGAGAGCAGCTTGGCGTTAAATTCTTTGGCAGAGTGATATCCCATTTGTTTCAGCCTGTGGTTCGAGGCGATCGTTTCAAGCAGAAGTACCACGTCTCGCCCCGGTTTTACCGGCAAGAGATGATAGGGAACAGGGATTTGTAATATAGTGATGCTCTTCTCCTCAAGCCCTACCCGATCGTAAAAAAAGTCGTCATCCCAAGTTTCAAGTTTCACCACTAGATCCAAGCTTTTCTTGTCGCGCACACAGACCGCTCCATAAATATGGGCGACATTGATAATCCCTATTCCCCGAACCTCCATATGATGTCGGGAGAGTTCCACTCCCGACCCTTCTAGATAGCCACCTTCACGCCTCTTGACCTTCACAATATCATCCGAGATCAGCCGATGGCCACGCTCGAGCAAACCAAGAGAGGCTTCGCTCTTGCCGACGGAGGACTCTCCTTGAATCAACACCCCTACACCAAAGACCTCCACGAGACTGCCATGACAGGTTAAGCTAGGGGCAAACTCATCGAAGAGCAGCATGGAGAGTTTGTTTAGACAACTCATTGTGGTCTTGCTCGAACGAAAGAGTGGAATGCCATGCTCTTCGCATAGCTCAATGAGCTCCCGCCCTGGTCGCAGCCTTCGGGTCACGATAACCGCAGGTGTCTGGGAAGTGAGAATCGCCTTAAGCCTTGTGAGACGCATCTTTTGATTGAGATCTCGCAGATAATTAATCTCTACTTTGCCCAGAACCAGTAGCCGCTGTCTCGCGTGTCCCTTAAAATAGCCCACCAAGCTTAAGCCCGGACGGTTGGCCTCGGGCACCTTGATTTTTCTTTTCAGCCCAGACTTTCCGGCGACAAGTTCCAGTTCCAGGGATTTGCCGTGCGCTTCCAAGAGATCTTCTACGCAATAGGTCATACTTCCTCTAGATAACTCGCCAACCACTGAGAAAAAGTCGGGAAAGTCATTCCCTGACCAAGATCGTTCTGATCGATTACCCTTTCAGAGAAGAAAAGATTACTGATCTCTTCCCCCGTGTAGCAATCGGCGTAAAAACACTGGCAACAATTTAACTCTGCACATTCATAGAAAGGGATGATACTCGGAGGATGAATCATCATTTGGGTACTATCCAGTTTTTTAGAGAGAAACTCTTGAAACTGGTGATAGACCCGTGCCATATCACGCGTTTTAATCACCCCAGCATCGATATATTTGTTAAAACCATCATGGATTTCTAGAAAGGCGAGATAGTCTGAGGGAAAATTCACATGACCAAATTGCTTGCTTAATGTGACGATATTTTCAGGATTGGCAGGAGGAGAGCCGTGAAAAAAAGCTCTGTCATCTCTCAGGCCATAAATCATATGAACCTCAAAAAAGGCCCCTTCGGTCGGCTGCGTGGCAAAGATCCCAATTTCATCGACCTCGGCAAAAAAATCAGACACCCTCTTTTCGAGCTCATAGGCCTGATCAGTGGCAAAAGGGAGCTTTGCCAGCCAAAAGGCCTGCGTAAACTCGATCCTATCAGCAGCGGGAAGCCGGCTGAGCTCAAACCAGCCCCGAGGACAGACCGGCACCAGCTGAGAAAAGGAGCCCCACTCCAAGTCACCCTCTTCATGCAAGGCAATAACCTTGTGGAAATGGTCGGGTTTACGATAAAATTCAAAAGATTTTTCACTCATGGGCATTAAAGATTATTATCTAACAGTATACCATAAGGCCATTTTTTGGGAGAGCTATCCCGCCCTCTCTTATGGCCTTACCCTCGCATCTGCCATTTTTCTTACCTTTGGTCACTACTGGGCTCTCATCCCACTGATCTTTTTCTCTAAAAAAAACTATAAACTTCTCCTGCTTATCATTCTCACTTTTGCTTCCGTCAAAGTTTACTACCAATTTCCTCCCGCACCCTCGACGGGCACCGCCAAGTTCTCCATCCAGACAGTCTCTTCAGCCTTTCGAGGCAGCTATCTCTATCGTGGGACGCTCAAATCCTTCACTCGCGACAACGAGGAAAAATCCATCGCTTCCCACCTTCCCTGCCAAATCTACAGCAGGAAGCGACTTCCTGCCAATTGTGACTACCATATCCATGGCACACTCACCACCCGAAACG
>JAAKFT010000087.1 GCA_011064935.1 Chlamydiota bacterium
TTCCTTACAAAGTCTTCGGCGGAGCTACTTTAAAAGGACAAAATTTGGCAATCAAACAAAGAGGGCGATTATGCCTTAGTTCAACGGCCTAGGTCTGACGTGAATAATTGCTTAATTCGTCAGAGTTATGCAATTGTGCACGTCTGACCCCAATAATGCAATTATGCACGTCTGACCCCATTCCCATTCTATCCTGAGGACGAGGGAGTAAAACCCGAAGTTCAGGTTAACAGAGTTGGGGATGGGTGACCTGGCCTAGGAGAAGGTTGAGCCCCTCCTGGAAGCCTGGATCAGCAGCTAGGGCCTTTTCATACCCTTTCTCGGCAAGAGCGAGGATATAGGGGGTGGTGGCATTGACGAGGGCCTGGGTGGAGGTACGGGCAGCGGCGGCGGGCATGTTGGTGACGCAGTAGTGGACGACGTTGTGCACAATATACATGGGATCGGAGAAGGTGGTGGGCCTGGAGGTTTCGCTGCAGCCGCCTTGGTCAATGGCGACGTCGACAAAGACGCTGCCGGGAGAGAGGGTTTTGATCATCTCCTCAGTGATAAGACGGGGGGCCTTTTTGCCGGGAGTAAGAACCGCGCCGACGACCAGATCTGCCGCCGCAATCTCATCTTGAAGAGCTGTGGGAGTGGAGTAGATGGTCTTGAGTCTAGATCCATAGAGATCATCGAGCTCTCGGAGACGTGAGAGCTCTTTCTCGAGGATGGTGACATCGGCACCCAATTCGAGTGCCGTGCGGGCAACTTGGGTACCCACAACGCCTCCTCCGATGACGAGAACCTTGGCGGGCGGGACGCCGGGAACGCCGCCCAGTAGAATCCCCTTCCCTCCATGGATGATCTGAAGCCCTTGGGCCCCGGCATGGACAGCCATTCTGCCGGCCACTTCACTCATGGGAGTCAGGAGGGGGAGAAACCCTTGCTTATCTTTGACAGTCTCATAGGCGATGGCGACGACTTTGCGCTCGATAAGGTGTTTGAGAAGGTCTGGGTCAGCAGCGAGATGGAGAAAGCAGAAGAGAAGCTGGCCTTTCCGCAAAAGCGGGTATTCACTCTTTTGAGGGGCTTTGACTTTGAGGATCAGCTCGGCTTCGTAGACTTGTTCGATCTTGGGAACGAGGGTGGCGCCGGCTTTTGCGTAGTAGTCATCAGGATAGCCAGCCTTTAAGCCCGCGGTTTCTTGGACAATAACTTTGTGACCTGCTTGGACGAGAAGTGCGACAAGGCCGGGAGTGGCGCTGACGCGGTATTCGTGGGTTTTCTGTTCTTTGGGAATGCCTATGATCATGCTGGTACTTTCTCTTTCTTGCGCTCAAACTCTAGAGAAATTAACTTGGAGACCCCTTTCTCTTCCATCGAAACGCCGAAGAGGATATCGGCCATGGACATGGTCTTTTTGTTGTGGGTCACGATGATGAATTGGGTCTTGTCGACAAACTGTTTCACGATTTTGGTGAAGCGGTCGATGTTGGAGTCATCGAGGGGAGCATCGACCTCGTCCAAAATACAGAATGGGGCAGGTTTAACCTCGAATATCGAAAAGAGCAACCCCAGAGCTGTCAAACACTTCTCTCCGCCGGAGAGAAGGGAGATCGAACGCATCTGTTTGCCGGGAGGTTTAGCGACGATCTCAATGCCGGCTTCTAAAACATCGTGGCTATCGGTGAATTTGAGGTCGGCCTCACCTCCGTCGAAGAGAATTTGGAAGTTCTTTTGGAATTTTTTGCGGATTTTAGCGAAGGTCTCTTTGAAGAGCTTGCGACTCTCGGAGTCTAGCTTGGAGATGATCTTCTCAAAGTCCTTTTTGGCGCCGGCGAGGTCGGCGAGCTGTTTGGATAAGTTCTGGGCACGCTCTTCTTGCTCTTGGTATTCGTCGATGGAGGTCATGTTGACGGCGCCGGCCTTCTCTATCTCATAGCGAAGGCGACGGACGCGCTCTTGCATCTCTTCTAGGTTGTTATCTTGAGTAGATGGCAGCTCTTCGATCGAAAGGTTGTAGCGTTCTTTTAAATCGGCTTCTATAGCACGTCTTTCGGAGGCTTTCTCCGCCCGCTCGACTTCAGAAAAGCGTCTCTGCTGTTCTAGCCCGGCGATCAGTTTTTGCTTCTCAAAAACACTCTTTTCCAGAGCCTCTTTGCGACTTTTTTCCTGGACCACTTCCTTTTCGAAGCGTGAAGATGTAACTTCCAGCTCTTTGGCTTTAACAAGCTGTGCTTTTTCAGTGGAAGCTAGCTCTTTAGCCATGGAGACGCCATTTTTTAGAAGGGTGTGACTCTCTTTCCGTGCTTTGGAGAGTTTGGCCTCTTGTTCTTGGATCTCCCGATCTTGGACTTCGAAGATTTTGATCTCTTGTCGGATACCGTGCCATCGGGAGAGCATTTTTTGAAGCGTGGTTTCACTCTCTTGTCTATCGGCTGAGGCTTTTTTCAATAGGATCAACTGCTCTTCAACTCGATGTTCAACTTCTTGAACTCTGCTGTGCAAGAGGGATCTTCTCTCTCTGGCCTTCTGATCGTCTTTTTCGAGGGTTTTGATCTCGCGAGCCACCCCATCTCCAAGTCCTTTCCGCTCTTCGCGCTCTTTGGTGAGCTGCGAAAGGCTCTCCCTCTCTTTTTCTAGGTCGGCGATGATACGTTGCAACGCAAAGTTCTCTTCAATGAGTCCCATCTCTGTTTTTCGTCGCTCTTTTTCTAGGGTAGTGGCCTGAAGCTGGAGTCCATCTCGATCAGTGGTAAGCTTTTTGAGTGTTGATTCCAGTCGATCTCGTTTTGCTCGAACAGCTCTTATCGTTTTGGCGCTCTCTTTTAGCTCAGCCTCCCGCAAGAAGGTGTTACCTTCACTCTTTTCGAGATTGGCTTGAAAGATGACATTTTTGTTGTCGATGAAATAGCCATCTTTGCTGGTCGCACCCCCGCCTGGCTTTTTCTCGACATGGCGGATGGCTTTGATCAGAGTATCGGCGCGGTGAAGCTCTTTGAGAAAGTGGCTCTGGCAAGTTGCGCTTTCCAACTGCTCCAAACAGAGGATAGAAAAGTCGTCCCACTTCTTCTTTTTAGCAAACTCTATGACCAGCATAAGGTCCGCCTGGCTCTTGACAACTAATGTTTGAGCATAGTTACGCAGGGCAAGCGCATCCTGACCCTCTTTCACGGCGAGACTCTCAAAAAGCCCTTGTATCTTGCCGTGGAGAGGACTTTTGGCTTTTTGTGACTCCTTCAAGAGCTCTTTGGCGCCACTAGAGAATCCCTCAAACTCCTCGCGCAATCGGATGAGTGACTTCTCACGAGCTTGCAACTCGGCAATCTCATGGAGAAGGGTTTCCATCTCTTCCTCTTGCTCATTGATCTGACACTTAATTTTCTCACTCTTGCACTCGATGATGCGCTGATCTTTCTGAAATTTGTCGATCGCTTCGGAGATGACACTGACCTTCTCTCTTCTCTCACCCTTCTCTTTTTCGAGCGCTTTTAAGAGGCTCTTTTTCTCTTTCAGTTCATCTTGGACACGAATAAACCGCTCTTGGTTATTTTCGAAGCGGAGCTTTTTCTCCTGCAAGTGGGTCGATAAACGGTTCTCTTCCTGAACGGAGACCAGATGTTCTCTTTGTGCCGTTCGCTGCTCGTTCCGAAATCGATTCTCTTCCTCTTCGCTGCTCTCATGAGCGGCTCGTTTCTCGTCGACAATCTTTTCCAGCTGCTCTTTCTCTTTTTGGTGCTCTTGTAACTTCCCTTCTTTTTCTTTGATCCCTTGCAGGTTGGTCCAATGTCGGCGGGCTAGCAGCTCGAGCTCAGCTTGCTCTCTCTTCTCTTTCTCCTCGGCATCGTCCATCTTTTCTAGATGGCGCTTCTGCTCGGCTGCTTTGAGCTGGTATTCGCCTTTCGCCTTGTAGGAAAGTTCCTGAATCAGATGAGCTTCCTTCTCTTTTTCAGCTAGAGAAGCTTTTTGCTCCTCGAGGGAGGTTTCAAGGTCCGCTATACTCTTTTGGACCCCTTCAATCTCAGCGACTATCGTTCGGTAGCGCTCACTATTTCCATCGATGGCAAGATTCCAGCGGGCCCGCAAAATCGTTTTTCCCAGACTCTCCAACCGCTCTCTGTTATTTTGATAATTTTTCGCTTGAGAGGCCTGTCTCTTGAGCACCCGCGACTGTTTCTCCACCTCACCATAAATATCTTTGAGCCGCTCGTAGTTGGCAGCGACCTGCTCTAGCTTTCGTACCGCCTCTTTTTTTCGCTGCAGAAAACGGCCGATGCCAGCGCTTTCGTCAAAAATAGATCTTCTATCCACGGGGCTCAGGTGGATTACCTGGTCGAGTTTTCCCTGTTCAAAGATGGAGAAGGCATTTTTCCCAATACCGGAACCCATGAAAAGAGCGTGGAGATCTTTGAGCCGGACAGGATCGCCATTGAGCAGATATTCCGACTCTCCGCTTCGGTGCAAGCGGCGAGTGATTGTGACTTCGTCATACTCAACAGGGAGCATCTCCCCCACATCGGTCAGCGTGACGGAGACCTCAGCCAAGTTGAGCGGCCCGCGTTTATCTGTTCCGGCGAAGAGCACATCATGCATCTTTTCGCCACGCATTGACTTGGCGGACTGTTCACCCATCACCCAGCGGAAAGCATCGACGATGTTGGACTTCCCACAGCCATTGGGGCCGACAATACCCACCACTTCCGAGTCAAAGTCTAAGCTGAGCTTGTCGGCGAAGGATTTAAAACCAAATATTTTTAATTTTTTTAGACGCATGACGATAAACTGGCCATTTCAAGAGCAGTCAGGGCTCCGGTAAAACCTCCATTTTCCTCTCTTTTACCAGATCGAGCTTCTGCTTGCTCATAGTTTTCTGTGGTCAAGACCGAGAAAATGACCGGAACATCAGTGGAGAGCATAATTTGCATAATGCCTGAGGCTGCTTGCGTTGCCACATGCTCAAAATGGGCTGTCTCGCCGCGAATCACCGCACCCAAGCAAATCACCGCATCGTAGCGGCCAGACTCAGCAAATCGCTTGGCAATCAGCGGAATCTCAAAAGCGCCGGGAACCCAGGTGACCACGATATCCTTTTCATGCACACCCGACTCCTCGAACGCCTCAAGAGAACCGGCTAAAAGCCGCTCGGTGATGGCGCTATTAAAACGAGCAACGACAATCGCGACTCGCCTCCCTTCGCCTTGGCTAACTATTGGCGCAGATGGTCTCTTCTTCAAACTGCTTCTCATCAAATTGATGTCCTAATCTGTTCTCTTTAGTCTTCAAATAGCGCCGATTCTCCTCAGTTGGAGGGGAAATAATCGGCACTCTTTCTACAATTTTGAGCCCATAGCCCGAAAGGCCACCATACTTGGCAGGGTTATTGGTCAGCAAGCGAATTGTCGTCACTCCTAAATCAGCCAAAATCTGTGCTCCAATCCCATACTCTCGAGAGTCGACAGGCAATCCGAGTTCGACGTTGGCGTCTACAGTATCAAACCCCTGATCCTGCAATAAATAGGCCCGAAGTTTGTGCCCTAAACCAATCCCTCGTCCTTCCTGCCCACGCAGATAGACGACTATCCCTCTCCCTTTCTCAGAGATGACTTTTAGTGCTGTCTTGAGCTGTGTACCGCAATCACAGCGATGCGATCCAAATAGGTCACCGGTCAAACATTCCGAGTGGACCCGCACCAAAAGATCTTCCTCCCCCTCCACCTCTCCTTTGACAAGCGCGATATGTTGCACGCCATCGATCAGCGACTCGTAGGCATAGGCCACAAAATCCCCAAACTCTGTAGGAAGAGGCGCATGAGAAACCTGCCGCACCAACTTCTCCCGTTTCCGTCTATACCTCACCAGATCGGCGATGGAGATCAACGGGAAGCCATGTTTTTCTGCCAACTGGACCAGCTCTGGAAGCCGCGCCATGGAGCCATCTGGTTTGACCACTTCACACAATACCGCTGCGGGCTCAAGGCCGGCGAGCTGAGTCAGATCGATGGCCGCCTCGGTATGACCGGCCCGCTTGAGTACGCCGCCTTCTCGAGCTTTGAGAGGGAAAATATGGCCTGGCCGGCGGAAATCACTGGCCACTGACGCAGGATCTGCCAACGCTCTTATCGTCGCCGTTCGATCCATCGCAGAGATGCCGGTGGTGGTGCCCGCTTTCACATCTACCGTGATCGTGAAAGCGGTCCGGTGCGACTCTGTGTTTTGCGATACCATGGGAGGCAGGTGGAGAGCGTCCAACCGCTCACCACTCATCGGGACACAGACCACACCGCTGGTGTACTGCAGCAGAAGAGACATCTTTTCGGGAGTCATCTTCTCTGCAGCAATAATCAGATCGCCCTCATTTTCTCGATCGATGTCGTCAACAACGACGACAAACTCTCCGCGAGCAAAAGCGGCGACCGCAACATCTATCTCAGAAAAAAAATTTGGTTTCATTTGGCAAAAAGTATAGATTAAGATCTTAATAATCTCAATTAATCGATAGAAATGACGAACAGGGTTTCAGAATTCAGCTCTTCAACTTATTCTTTGATTAAAAATAATGTTGATCTAATGACCGTGGCCGAGGTCACTTTGGTGGCTCTGGCGATCATTCTACTCTCCGACACTCTCCCTCTCGGAATGGGGAGTACTCTCCTAGATATGGGGGGAATAGCCTGTTGCAGCTCGGCTCTTGTGATTGGAGTCAAAGAGATGACGCAGCACAAAAAAACCTTATCTACTGCCCTTCTTATTCCTCCCAGAGAAAAGTCCAATATTAGATACATCGGGCCCATTAACTCCGCTCAGCTTCTCACTTTTTTCAAACACAATCCTCTAGCGCCCGAGCCAATCCCTTACGACATGCTGCTGCAAGCACACATCCCTCCCCTCGGGTATAGTGCATATAC
>JAAKFT010000088.1 GCA_011064935.1 Chlamydiota bacterium
CATCTTTGGGATCGGAACGGGCGAGGAAACTGTTGGGCCTCAGCTGTTCGTTTAATGGAATAAAGGTCTTATTTTTCACCAGCTCAGCGGCTAACTCTTGGTATTCGGCTTCGCTTCCATTGCAGAGATAGACGCGATTGGGCTGACAAAGTTCGACGATCTCTTCGATCCAGTTACGTAGCTTCAGATTTTTCAAGTTTTCGAGCATGTTAGATCATAGCCTTTCGTTTTTTAAATTTCTCGAGGTGTTCGAGAGCTTTTCCGGCGCCGAGACAGACGGCGAGGAGTGGATGGGGGGCGATGATAACTGGTAGGCCAGTATCTTTGGTGAGGGCCTTATCTAGCCCTTTGATGAGGGCGCCACCACCAGCGAGCACCATGCCACGCTCAACCAAATCGGCGGAGAGTTCGGGCGGACACTTTTCAAGAGTGAGACGGACGCACTCAACGATCTGCTGAATGGGTTCGGCCAGACACTCTCGAATCTCAACGGAGTTGATCCGCTTGGTCACTGGCAGCCCAGCAACTTGGTCACGACCACGCACTTCCATCTCGAGCTCTTTATCACCGAGGGGGAAGGCGGAGCCGATGGTGATTTTGATCTCTTCAGCGGTTCGTGGGCCGATCATGAGATTGTAGGTGCGACGCATGTAGTTGATGATGCACTCATCAAACTCATCGCCTGCGATGCGAAGTGATCGGGACTCTACGATGCCGCCCAAAGAGATGATGGCGATTTCAGTGGTACCGCCGCCGATGTCGATGATCATGCTAGCAGCGGGTTCATGAACTGGGAGATCGACACCAATGGCTGCGGCCATAGGCTCTTCAATCAGAATAACCTCTTGAGCCCCAGCATGCAAGGCGGAGTCTTCGACAGCTCGTTTTTCCACTCCGGTAATGCCAGAAGGGACGGCGATCAAAATTTTTGGGCGAAAAAGAGTACGCGTGGGAGTCACTCTTTTGATCAGCGCTTTGAGCATCCCTTCGGCAATCTCAAAATCAGCAATAACGCCATCTTTCATCGGGCGAACGGCGTGAATTTTTCGGGGTGTTTTTCCTAACATCGCCTTGGCTTTGTGTCCAACAGCGAGCACTTCGTTAGTTTGCGAATCGACCGCTACCACGGAGGGTTCACTGAGGACGATTCCCTTCCCCCGTACAAAAACCAGGGTGTTTGCGGTCCCTAGATCGATGCCGATGTCGCTCGAAAAAAAGTTAAATAGTTTGTCAAATCGCTTCATCGTTCTGAAACGCAGCGTCTCAAATAACGACTTCAAACCGGGATGACTTTTCTTTGCCATGTCTAAATCCTATGTCTGTAGTAGTTCCAACACCTCTTCCCAGGTGAGTTTGGAAATTGCCTCATCATCGGAACTAATCACTCTCTTGACAAGACCTTTCTTCCTGTTTTGCAGATTCAAGATCTTTTCTTCAATAGTATTTAGTGTGATCAGCTTGTAGGAGGAGACCGATTTTTTCTGTCCAATCCTATGAACGCGATCGGTCGCTTGATTTTCTACTGCTGGGTTCCACCACATATCGTAGTGGATAACCGTATCTGCTCCCACGAGATTGAGTCCCGTTCCTCCTGCTTTTAAGGAGACAAGAAAAATCGGAATCTCAGGATCTTCGTTAAATTGGTTGACGATGTCAAGCCGATTTTTGCTCGATCCATCGAGATAACTGAAGGGAATACCTCTGAGTTTCAGGTCTTCACGTAAAATGGCGAGCATTTTTGTGTACTGGCTGAAGATCACGGCTTTGTGATTTCCTTCGATGAGTGAGGGGAGGAGTTCCATCAACATATCATATTTGGCAGAATCGCCCTCTTCGGCCTTCTCTTTGGCAAAAATGGCGGGATGGCAGCAGATCTGTTTAAGCCTTGTCAAGGTGGCGAGGACGTGAATATGAATCTTCTCGAAACCTTCCTTCTTGACCAGTTTTGAGAGCTCCTCTTTGGCAGAAGCGGCGTAGGATTGGTAGAGCTTCTCTTGCGTCTCAGTGAGATGGCAGTGGTAGAGAATTTCTGATACCGGTGGCAGATCGTCGAGCACATCTTCTTTCATTCTTCTGAGGATAAATGGGGAAACCTTCTTGCGAAGAGCTTGAAGATGATTCGAGCCTGAAGTGGAAGGGGTGCGGATATATTTTTCGACAAATCGATCGTAACTACTCAAAAGCCCAGGCATCAAGAAGTCAAAGAGACTCCAAAGCTCATCGAGCGAGTTTTCGATAGGCGTCCCAGTCAAGATCAACTTATGCGTGGCTTGCAGCATTTTGACCGATTTGGCATTGCGGGTCATCCGATTTTTGATGTGCTGTGCCTCATCGAGAATGGCGTAGTCAAAGTTGAACTTCTTGTAGGTCTCGATATCTTTTTGAAGGAGATTATAAGAGGTAATTACGGCATCATACTTCGCAATACTATTTAAAAGTTTGCGCCGTTGTGCCGGCACACCATCGATCACCAAAATCTTGAGTTTGGGATGAAATTTTGCAAACTCCTCTTTCCAGTTGTAGACGAGAGAGGTTGGACAGATAATGAGCGCTTGAGCACCGGGATTTTCTGCCTTGTTTTGGGTAATGGCGATAATCGCCTGCAAAGTCTTTCCAAGACCCATATCATCGGCAAGGATGCCGTTGAGGTGCATCCGTCTCAAACGCTCCAGCCAGCTGACCCCATCGACCTGATAGTTGCGCAAAGTTGCCTTAATCTGTTCGGGAATCTTCTCGGGTTTCACTTGAGACTCCCCAAGTATCTGTTTTTGGATCTCTTTGAGCCGTTTGCTGATCGTGCATTTCACCGAGAGTTCTTTGAACTGATCCTCGCAGACGCTGGTCAAACTCCAAAGAGGACGCTTTTCCGTCCGATTTTCTATCTTAGTAATACCGATCTCATCGAAGAACTGTACGATGGGCGTAAGCCTATCCAAATCGAGAACAAGAATACGGGGCATACCCTTTTTGACAGACTTATGAAGCTCAATAAATCGCTTCTTGGCCGCAATACAATCCCAGAGCAAGTCGACTTCAACACCTTCTAGGTAGCCATCAACCACAAGTTTGACTTCATAGGAGTCGACCTGGTCACTTTCGCGAAAGGAGAGCGAGATAGATGTCTGATCATAAATAAACTGATCTGAGAGATTTTCCGGGCACTCAAACTGGATGCGGTCTTGGTAACCAGGAACAGTTTCCGTCATAAATTCGACGATCTTCTTCTCGCTTTTGACACGGAAAACTCCTTCCTTCTCGTCGAAGAGAAAATCTTGGAAAATGGCATTTATCAACCTGTTTTCCTCAACAAGATTGCGGGCCAAAATGCCCTCCGGGCTGTTGAATAACCCAAGATCATTGTATTCCAGCTTGGAGAGGGCGGCGGGTATCTCTACATCGTCGTAGATGAAAAAGAGCTCAGCATCCAGCTCGCCATTAAGATAGCTGATAGCACACCGTCCCTTGACCTTTCCAACGTACGGAAGGGTGACAAATGCTTCGATCGCTTCGGGATTGGTCACCTCGGCATATTTGCGCAAAACGGGTAGCGCGTTTTCGATAAATGTCCCGAATAGGGGCTCTGGAATAGTAATATCGCGAATACGCGAAAGTGAGCGCAGATGAATACGTCTTATCTTGGGCTGAAAGCGGTAGTAGGTGTTTTTGTAGATCAGTCCTGGTTTGGCCGACTCAAAAAGGAGCGCTTTTTCCAACGTGAGGGTCTCTTCATCGATAGTAATAGTGGGATTGAGCAAAAACGTCGGCCCCAGCGTCTCGAGGTACTCTATCGAGAAGCGAATTTCCGCAGGGAATGTAGAAAAACAGAACGGCTCTTCGAGATTTCCATAAAAGAGACAAGGCAGAGGCTGGGGTTCTTTTTCCAGGGGCGCACCGAGGAGAGGAACTTTTGAGATAACAATATCATAGAGCCGCGCCAAAATGGCGCCAAGCGGTTCGGGATCGATGTGGACAACGCGCATATAGCGCTCCTCCCCAGAGCCGTGAAAATGGGCGTAATTTACGATCATCCCCAATATTTCCCAGCTTACCGGATCAAAAGAACCATTGGTTAAGAAATAGCGGCGCCCGCTGATGGTTAGCGGCTCACGATAACGAACGGCGTCAAAAAAAGTTTTTATATTTGGGATATAGAGAGGTTTTGAGCGGGAAGTCAGCCGCAAGGCTAGTTGAATTTCCAAGCGCTGGTCAGGCTGAAAAATATCTTTAGAGGGGTTGGTGAAGACGATCGCCAGCTCAGCCTTATCTTCATCAAGACTTTCGGGGGGCAGGCAAAATGGAGAGCATCCTAGCTCTCGTGCCGCTGAGATATATTCGCTCAGTATCCCTTTTTGATACTCTTCACCTTTTCGCTTCACTTCTTTTGTCGCCGCTTCCTCGAAGGTCTCCTTCAGCTCTTTTTTGACTTTATCGTCGATTCGGTCACACTTATCGATATCGGCTTCCTGGGAGTATTTTACCACGATTTCATCAAGATTCTGTTCCAAATAAAACAGGAGCGCCGCGATGTGCTGACAGTCGTAAGAGTAGGAACAGTCACAGTTGGAATCGACCGCTATCGACTCATTCCGATCAATCTCAATCTCACATTCATAAATATTTTTAAAAGCTCCCCTGACACGTGAACCAAGACGAAGAGATGTGCCGTCTAGGTGGACGATCTTTGCTCCAATAACGAGCTCTTTTTCATAAAACTCTTTCCCTTCTTTCAGTATCGAAGAGGAGAAATCTTGCCTCAACTTGCGAAAATTTAGCATCTAATAGTACTCACAAAAATTCCAAACGAACACTCTTCTTTTACTGATTTATACCGCGCAAATCAACGAAAAATTTGTTTATTATTTTGCTTATTCATTCCTTTGAGTTGCAGAAAATTCTCTTTGGGGCTACAATTTCTTGCATTTCGCGGGTGTAGCTCAGTGGTAGAGCATCACGTTGCCAACGTGAGGGTCGTGAGTTCGAACCTCATCACCCGCTTATTTTATCCTTAAGCAAAAAATATGAAACACGAAAACGACGTATATAAGATTGAAGGAAGTGAAGAGCCTGGCTGTTTGCTTTCTTTGAAAATCATCATCAAACCGCTCCAGACCCAAAAGATCTTCAAAAAAGCGATCAAGAAGATCAACAAAGAGATCTCTATCCCCGGATTTCGCAAGGGCAAAGCTCCAGATGAAACAGTGATCAGCCGCTATAGCTCCTACGTCGATCAGGAGTGGAAAGAGCTGCTCGTGAATGACGCCTATAAAGCGGCTTTGGATTTGACCCAGGTCTATCCCTTGAGAAAGGAGAGTATCCAAAAACCCAAGGTAGAGAGCTGCTCGCAAAAAGATGGAGCCGTTGTTCTCCTCTCATACGAGCACTACCCTATTGTTCCTACCATCGACCTTTCGACGATCACCATTCCCGAGACCAAAAAAGAGCCTATTGATGAGAAACGGATAGACGAAATTTTGGACGAGATCCAACGTTCTAATGCCGACTGGGAAGATGTGACCGATAGAGCCGTCAAAAAGGGCGATTATGTCGATCTTACCATCGATTCGATAGACGAAGACCCTCCCAAATCTATCGTCAAAGACCGCCGCTTCGAAGTCAAAGAGAAGCGGATGTCTCCCTGGCTGACCAAGCTGCTGATCGGGCTCAAAACCGGTGAGAGCGCCGAAGGGATAAGCGAACTCGACGAGAATGCCGATGAGTCCACCAAAGCCAAGTTCAAGCCGACAAAAGTCAAAGTGGAGCTCCATAAAACCCTGAAAATCTTGCTCCCACCCGTGGACGATGAACTGGCCAAAAAAGTAGGCGCCAAATCCAAAGAGGATCTGCTCGAAAAAATTCGTGCCAACCTCGAGAAAGAGACCGAAGACGCACAAAAACAGCAGCAATTTGTGGAACTGGAAAAGGCTCTTCTCGAAAAATATGAGTTTGAGCTTCCTGTGACCCTAAAAAAAGAAGAGCACAAAGAACGGCTCAAAGCGAAGCTAAAAGATCTCAAAGAGCAAAACCTCTCCGATGAAGAGATCCAAAAAGAGCAGAAGAAGATAGAAGAAGTGGTGGAGGGCGAGATTGAACGCTCACTGCGGCTCTACTTTTTGGAGAAGGAGATCTCAAAACAGGGTAAGGTCAAGGTTACTAACCAAGAACTCAATGCAGAGATCGGCCACTTTTTAAGCCAAAACCCCATGCTACAAGCCAAGGGGCTGGACAAGGATATGACTCAGCGGCTGTTTTCGAAGCTCTCTTCTGATATTTTAGAGCGAAAAGTAAAAGAATACTGCCTTTCCCAAGTAAACCTAAAAACAAAGGCTTGACCTTGGCAACAAAGCTTCATATAACTCATCCTACGTTGCAAATTTGATAAGGAAAACAAGATGACAAGACCAAAAGATGCTCTTATCCCATATGTTATTGAAGATACCGGCCGCGGCGAACGATCCATGGATATCTACTCTCGCCTGCTCAAAGACCGAATTGTCTTGATTGGCGAAGAGATTACAGACCATTTGGCTAATACAGTAATTGCTCAGCTGCTTTTCCTTATGACCGACGATCCAAAAAAAGACATCCAGATCTTCATCAACTCACCTGGAGGGTATATCTCCTCTGGGCTAGCGATTTATGACACGATCCGCTTCCTCGGATGCGATGTGAGTACCTACTGTATCGGCCAGGCCGCTTCGATGGGAGCCCTTCTTTTGGCTGCCGGCACTAAAGGCAAGCGCAAATCCCTGCCTCACAGCCGTATTATGATCCATCAGCCCTCTGGCGGAGTGATCGGAACCTCAGCTGACATCAAACTCCAGGCGCAAG
>JAAKFT010000089.1 GCA_011064935.1 Chlamydiota bacterium
GCGCGTACAATTTGATTGTTCTCTGCAGGAATAGAATTTAGGTTAAAATTATCCCTGCCCCACTCTGTGTAGGTATTGGAGAGATCTACGCTTTTTGTAAACGCTGCCCCAGCAAGCGCCGCATGAATGCTGAATGAACAGGTATAAGCAAATAAGTTTAACAAACGTTTTTCTTTAGAAAGAGAGGCTACCATGCGGCGTGTCTCACGATGATCAAGGAATAATCCCGTATCCAAATAGTCCTGAAGATTCACCTTGAATTTTACCCCGTACTCAATAACTGTAAAAAACTCCTTTTGTTCTCCCTTTTTTTCGTATTGTTCCATTTTGTTACGCTTAATGCGTGAACGCCAGTAAATGAGATCGGGAGTTGTTTTGAAGATGGAACCTAGCGCTTCATTAATCTCCTCCTTCAAGTCCGGCGAGGCCTCATCGTTATCCCGATCGAAGGAATAATATTGAACGCAAAAACGCCCTGCGTAAAAATCGATGGCTAATGGATACTCCTTGATGTCCCGACCATACACTCGAAAACAATTGGTCATCGTCCGCTTGGCCCATTTACGAAGATGACGATAGTTTTTTCGAATCCGATTTTTTAGCGGGGAGCTTTTATCCTCACCATCAGCGATCAAGGGAAGAAATAAGGAATTATCAGCCATAGAGTTTCTCTAAAAAATGCTATCATGAGAAAGGGAGACAATGGTTTCAACATGAGCTGTCTGGGGAAACATATCAAAAGGTTGTACTGTCTCGGTGTGAAACCCTCTGTTTTCAAGATAGGCTAGGTCGCGAGCAAGAGTTGCCGGGTCGCATGAAATGTATACTATACTCCTTGGTGCAAGTTGAGAAAGCTTCTCTAAAAAAGAGGTTGCGCACCCCTTGCGGGGAGGATTAAGAAGGGCTACATTTACAGCTGAAAGAGTGGAGATATAGCGCTCAACGTCGTTGCAAGTGAACTCCACGTTCATAATCCCGTTCTTTTTGGCATTTTCTTTCGCGTCAGCAATCGCGGAAGGGATACATTCGACACCGATCACTCTCTTAACTCGTTTTGCAAAGAGAAGCGATAGAGTCCCTACGCCGCAGTAGGCGTCGAGGAGAGTCTCCTCTCCATTGAGCTCCGCAAGTTCAAGGGCTTTGTTATATAACTCCTCTGCTTGAAGTGGATTAACCTGGAAAAAGGAGGCTGGAGAGACTTTGAAAGTAAGGCCGCCTATTCTCTCCTCGATAGCTCCCTCCCCTTCTAGAACATGGTATTCCTTTCCCAAAACCGTATTGCCAGAAGTTTTATTAATGTTCTGCACAATTCCGCGTACTATTGAGCAAGACTCCTTCAATGCTCGAGCAATCTTCCGAAGGGCAAATGTGGCCTCTCCCTCTGTGACAAAGATAACAAGAGCCTGTTCTGTATGGATCGCCGATTTGATGAGGACATATCTTAGCCCCAGCTCTTCTGGCGAAAAAGGCTTGAGAAGAGAGAGGAGCTGATGAAAGACCTCTTCTCCAAGAGCAGAGTGAATGGGGCACTTCTCTATCTCTACTAAATCGTGGCTATTATACGCGTAGAGCCCTAACTTAACACCCGTTGGAGAGGAGATAACGGAAAGTTGAATTTTATTTCTGTACCCTAAGGGAAGGGGGGAACCCCGACAGGGCAAAACCTCGATGCCGGTAAGCTTGCCGATTCTTTCCAATGCGTCGACTACCCGCTGGCGTTTAATAACTAGTTGCTCTGCATAGTCTAGATGCATGATCTGGCAACCTCCGCACTTTCCAAAAAGTGGGCAGGAAGGTGTGACCCGGTGGGGAGAAAGAGTGCGATACGAGAGTGCTTGTGCCCGTCCAAATGATCGTTTTGTCTCAACAACACGGGCCTCGACGACCTCTCCAGGTAGAGCGCCATCAACAAAAAGTGTATATCCTTGCCAAGAACCAACACCCTCCCCATGAATTCCCAATCCCTTGAGCGTGAGTTCTATCTTTTGATTGATTTGAGGCTTCGTTTCCATCTAAGAGAGTATACGGAAGAGGCAATGTGCTTGCAACTCGGAACTCTAATGGCCTTCTAACAAGTGATTTTAAAACTTCTTGTCTATATCCCTCTCTATTCATAGAATCACGAGTAGCATGACTATCTATCTTCGGAAAATTTATGCCTCATTTGTGGGAGTGGGCGCATGGGCAGTTCTTCTCTTTCAAACGATATGGGAATCGATCAAACACCCTCCCTCATGGTCTCTTGTTCTAGACCAACTGCTCAACATCGGAGTGCTCTCATTGCCGGTGGTTGCGATTACAGGCTTTTCGACAGGCATGGTGCTCGCTGTCCAATCGTTCTACCAACTCGCAGACAAGGGGCTAGAGAGCGCCACAGGACTTCTAGTCGGAAAGGCTATGCTTACAGAGATCGGGCCGGTATTGACGGCATTTATGGTGACAGGACGGGTGGGATCCTCGATGTGCGCCGTCTTGGGTACGATGCGAGTGACGGAACAGATCGACGCTTTGAAATCAATGGCTGTCAGTCCGCTCCGATATCTCATTGCTCCAAGGATTATCGGGGGAGTGACCATGCTCCCAATTCTGACTGTTTTTAGTGCTGTACTGGGAATTTACGGTGGCTATCTCATCGCTGTTTATGTCTTTTCTATGTCCCCCTCAAGCTATTTTGACCCAATGCCTATCCACATCACTTACTTTGACGTTTGGACGGGCATTATCAAGGCCTTCGTTTTTGGCATTCTGATCAGCACGATCTCTTGCTACAAGGGAATGCAGACCCGCGGAGGTGCTGCGGGCGTCGGTAGGGCAACGACCAATTCCGTCGTGATCTGTTACTCCTACATCCTCATCATAAATTTCTTGATCACCATTGGACTCAATGTCTTCCATACAGCTATCATCGAGAGGTTTGGCCTGTGATCAAAATAAAAGATCTCTGGAAGAGTTACAACGATCATCATGTTCTCAAGGGGATCAACCTCGAGATAAAAACGGGGGAAACGATTGTGATCTTGGGGCGGTCGGGAGTGGGCAAGAGCGTTTTGCTAAGACATATCATGGGAATCGAAAAGGCCGATTCTGGCTCGATTGAAATCGAAGGGGTCAATATTTCTTCCCTCAAAGGTTTTGCACTTTTTCGAGCAGTCAATGAGGTGGGAATGCTCTTTCAGGCATCAGCTCTCTTCGACTCGATGACAGTAGAGGAAAACACAGCCTTTTATCACAGCCAGCACCCGGACCCCAGGGAAGGCAGGGTACTCACCAAAGCGGAGAGACATGAGCGTGTACAGGCTGCTCTTGCTATGGTAGGGCTCGAAGGAACTGAGGAGATCATGCCCTCCGATCTTTCGGGAGGAATGCGCAAAAGAGCAGCGCTGGCCCGTTTGATCGTCTACCATCCCAAGGTTTTGCTCTACGACGAGCCAACGACAGGGCTCGATCCAATTACCGCGATGTCCATCAACGATTTGATCGTAAAAACACAGCGTGAGCTCAATGCTACGAGCATTGTGGTCACCCACGACATCTGTTCTACCCTCCATATCGCTGACCGAATAGCGGTGATCCACGAAGGGGAACTTATACATTTTACAACCAAGAAAGAATTTCTAACGATTAAAGATCCTCTTGTTCAGGCTTTCTTGAAAAATTCAATACCTGAGGGAGTAGTCAATGAGCGACCGATTTAAAGAGTTCTGGCTCGGAGTTTTTATCATCGTAAGTATTGCGGTGATTGCATGGCTTCTTCTCTTCTTGCGCCCCTCCGTGGGTGATGCGGAGACTGAGCTTCGCGTCCGCTTCACCAACATCCAGGGGATCGAGAGAGGGACTCGAGTGACCTTAGCTGGTAAGCCGGTGGGTGAGGTTAAGGCCGTCGAGGAGATCGCCGATGCTAGGAAAGATTTTGTGGATGGTGAGGGAAATATTTATTTCTATGAGCTGATATTGCAGGTTGATTCTAGTGTCAAAGTCTACAACACCGACGAGATCATGTTTACCACCTCGGGTCTTCTAGGAGAAAAATCAATCGGTATCATCCCCAAAAACCCCAAACGGGGACAACCACCCGCCTATGAGATCACTGACGATATCCTCTACGCCCGCTCTACCGATAAGCTCGAAGAAACTCTTGGAGAGATTCTTGATGTTGCCTCCTCTTTTGAAACTACTATGAACAAAATGGGCGATCTTATCGATGAGAATAGAGAAGAGGTGCACGATGCGGTGAGCTCTTTTGCTGCAGCATCAGAAGAGGCGCGCGAATTGATCGCCCAAGCCAATGAGAACAACCTTGCGACCAAAATGTCAGATGCCGCAGAAAAAATAGATCACCTGGTCACTCAAGCAACAGATGCCGATCTCATGAACCGGCTTGCCCAAAGTGCCGATCAGATCCGCGATGTCACGGCTCAAATCGCCTCCGGTGATGGGACCATGGGCCGCTTAATCTATGACGACGGCTTCTATCTCCAGCTCTCCGCTACGATGAGCCGATTAGAAACCACGCTGACTGACGTCAACCACTACGGCCTCCTCTTCCAGTATGACAAAGGATGGCAGCGATCCCGCACATCGAAGATGAATCGCATGCAGAAACTCTGCACTCCATGTGATTTCTACAACTTCTTCAATGATGAGCTGAACACGATCTCTGTGGCTCTCAGCCGTGCGGCAAAAGCTGTCGAGAGTGCAGAATGCAAAGAGCTCTCTATTAAAAACGAGTGTTTTGCTGAACGGTTCCGAGAACTACTCAGCAAAGTAGAAAACCTCGAGAGCAACTTAAAGCTCTACAGCCAAAAGCTGGTGCACGAAAAGAATGAAAAATGTCATTGCAAATAAGGATTTATGGAACAAATACCCTATTCCCATCTTGAAAAAGGAACCTTTTTGATCTCGTCGCCCGATGTGGAGTCGGCCATCTTTTTCCGCGGGGTTTTGCTTCTTTGCGAACACAGCCCCCACGGCTCTTTTGGTATTGTTATCAACAAGCCTCTAGAACTAGAACTTCCAGAAGAGATTGCCTCTGTCGATCAACTCTCCAACCCCAACGTGGGCATCCGAGCTGGAGGGCCTGTACAGACCAACCAGATGATGTTAATCCACACCTCAGAAAAAATCCCCGAGCAAACGATCGAAATTTGCACGGGAGTCTATCTAGGGGGAGATCTACAATTCCTACAAGAGACCATCAATGATGTGAGCGGTCCCTCGCTCCGTCTATGCTTTGGCTATTCGGGATGGCAGGCTGGGCAACTGGAGAGAGAGTTTTTCGATGGCGGTTGGTTTATCTGCCCAGCGAGCGCCTACCACATCTTCGAAACCCCTCCAGAGAAACTCTGGCAGACGTTACTCCGTGAAATGGGAGGCAAATATGCCCCCCTTTCCATGATCCCAGAAGATCTGAGCGTAAATTAACCTTTTTTGGATTCGGATTTCACACCAAAAGCAAGACTAGGCGTATCCATTCAGGGGGTGTCCCGTCTCGAGGGATCGTCCTGCTGCGACAGATCCGGAAGTTTGCGACGAGTCAATAGCCAAAGCGCTATTGATGAGGAGCAAAATTTCGGAGATGGCACGTCAGGGCGACACAAAGAGACGGGTAAACCTCCTGAATGGATACGGAAAACTATCGTTTGGAGAATTGGAAGCTCTTACGGGCTCCTTTGTGACCGTATTTCTTACGCTCTCTCCTGCGAGGATCGCGAGTGAGGTAGCCGCACGCCTTAAAGTCCTGTCGACGATTCTCATCCTCACGGACAAGAGCTCGAGTCAACCCGAGCCGAGTGGCTACCGCCTGTCCTTCAAGTCCCCCGCCATTGATGCGGATGATGAGATCGTAATTGGACTCAGCTTTGAGCATTTTTAGAGGTGCTAGGATCAGCTCGCGTTGAATCTCTAATGGAAAGTACTTTTCAAAGGTCCGCCCATTGACGTCGACTTTGCCCGATCCGGGGCGAAGACGAATCGCTGATACGGCTCTCTTTCTACGACCTGTTGCTGTCACTTCTTCTATTGCTTTTGGCATAACTAAATTTCCACTTTAATCGGTTTTTGGGCTTTAAATTGGTGTTCTTCCCCTTTAAAAACACGGAGTTTGCGCAGTTGCTGCTTTCCTAGCCGGCTCTTGGGCATCATACCCTGCACGGCACGCCAGATAATGAAGTCTGGCTTACGGTCTCTCATAGTCCGAAAGGGCACTTCGCGCATCCCTCCAATATGTCCTGTGTAGTAACGATAGATCTTTTGAGCCTCTTTGGCGCCTGAAACACAGATCTTCTCTGCATTTATCACGATGACTCCATCACCCATATCGATGTGGGGTGTGAAGGAGGGCTTGTGCTTACCGCGCAATACTTTAGTGATTTCTGCGGCAAAACGGCCTAGGGTTTTTCCTTTAGCATCCAAAATAAACCACTGACGCTGGACATCCTCTTTGCGGGTCATTGTCGTGCGGTTTTCCTGCTTTCTTTTCTCAGACATAACTATCCTCTACGTTGAAGGTGGGTATAATAGAATTATCTCCATTTTTTTCCAAGGTAAAGAATTTATTATATAG
>JAAKFT010000009.1 GCA_011064935.1 Chlamydiota bacterium
CCAAACACTAGGCCGCTTCCATCTCTTTGCCAACCTCGAGGCGTCGTTTGATAGCGCCAGAAGCCAGCGCATTCTAGGCGAAGGCGGACTCACCTACAACTTTTAACTCCGATGTTTATCAATGAGGAATTCGTTCGGTTCGTCAACATCGACAAATTCTTCCTTGCAGTTCCTTAAGCTTTTTCGTTATATCTAAGGTATGGATGTTTCAGGCGTAGATAAAATTGGTTCCATCAAAGGTGTCGATAGAAAGACTCCTGTCCAAACAGCTCAAATCTGTGATGAGCTCAATCTCTCAGAGGCGGCCCAGATTGAAGCTGTGAAGTTGGAAGAGTGGGTCGAGCAGCTCAAGGCAATGCCGGATATTCGCCACGAGGCTCTGGAAAGAGCCACTTCTATTCGGGAGACTCCCGATATCCGAAAGGCTCTTGCTGAGAAACTACTCGCTGAGGGTTAGATGTTCCGAACATGTCTGTGACGTTGTAAAATTGCGAGAGCTGCCTCAAGATTTTCAGCGTTTTGTGTGGTCCATTCGCCCCTGCTAATTTTCTCAGCAATTTCGCTTTCAGTCTTAGCTCTTTCCTGTTCTGTCCGGGTCCTTTCTCTCTCCAGTTCACATTTGCCTGTTCTAGCCTAACCCTTTCTTTTGCTACCTCAACTTTGGCTTGTCTTGTTCTCTCTTTTTCTGCAGCTAACACCTCATCAACTTTTCGAGGGTTATTTGGAGGGATCTTTTTAGGGCTACAGGGGTAGATAATGCTACCTATCACCACCTCCTCCCATGAGAAGAACAAGAGTTCCGAATAAAGCGAAGTCTCCAAAGATGGCCATTCCTCCTGACCCATAGACAGAGATCAGCGCGATCCCAGCGATAATGCTTAGAACTAGAACTGTAATCGTGCCATAGATGATTGGTTTATGCCAGTTAGCACATCCATGTGCAGAGTTTTGTTCTACAGTAGTCATAAAAAGTGATATCTTTTTTGACTTTCAACTACCCAAGAGTAGGTAGAGTTCTCTTGTTTGAGGACGCATCGTTCAACTAGACACCCTGTACGGTCTAAATCCATGAGATAGAAAATCCCGTTCGGCTGATGGGCACAGCTTCCACTATTAATCACGAGAGGATAACCCTCTCGTATTTTATCAATGATATACGGAGAGTGGTCATGCCCGTGAAGATAGAGCTTTACTTGAGGAAAGCGACGAAGAATCTTTTGCAGCGCTGCGTTCCGTCTGAGATCATGCCTGGGACTGCCGCTGCCGAAGAGGGGAAAGTGGTTGCTGATCACCACTCCTTCATCCGTAGGAATCTGAGACAAGGCATCTTCCAATTTCTTCTCCATTTCTTTGGAGAAACGACCATAGGAGAAAATCAATGCTGTGGCGAGTGCGCAATCTAGACCGATCCACCACCATCCTTTGCCCAGCTTCTTCTTCACCACTCGGTGCTCTTGGAGCTCAGGCTCAGGAAAATAGCGGTAGAACCGTTTCCCCCGATCAGAGCCTCGTGTGTAGCAGTCGTGGTTGCCCGGGACCAGATGAACAGGCTGCTTGAACTCGGAGACAAAGGCAGCCGCTTTGGCAAACTCCTCATCGCGAGAGGTGGTCGCCACGTCTCCCGTGAGGAAGACAGTCTCAACATCCAGAGTTTCAAGAAGTTCGGGGATGTGTTTTAGGTGGGCTGTCTGGTAGGCCTTCTTTCTAAAGAGGATCAGATTGCAATTACCCAGCCATCTCTTAGAAAAAAATTGCCGTGGACTATAAGTCACTGAGGCAAAATGGGGATCGGAAAGGTGAACTAGACGAATAGGCTTCATAATTAGAAAGAAATCATAACAAACTTAAGCTAAGTTTTCACTGATTTTATAAACGCCTGGCTGTCAGGACTATGCAGGAGTCAAGCAAGTCTAACAATCCCAATAGAAATAAGTTGAAATAATAACAAAATTGTTATTAAATATAACTATAAGTGCTCTAGCATTTGCTCTGATGCCTATTAAGGGTCAGAGCCGCGGGGAGGGATGCGCTAGCGTTCGCTCCCCATCTTTTTACCCTTCGAATTTTTCCCAGGGAAAGACAATCCAGTCAGTGGTTTCAATGCCCCAATAGTCTGGATGAAATTGGCAGTGATCAGTATTAATAAAAACGGCTGCGATTTGGACGCTTTTGACATTGTACTCCTCCAGCAAAAGCTTTTTAACAGCTCCAATCGTTGTTCCACTATCTAATATATCGTCGACAATAAGTACCCTCTTCCCTTCGAGATAACATTTAGTAGGACGATTCCTAAGAAAAATGTCTCTCTGCTCCTTATTGGAGGTGTAGGAAGAGAGGGAGATGGTGAGAATATTTTTATTGTCCAGCTGCCTGGAAAAAAGAGCTGCGGGCACCATGCCGCCTACAGCAACGCCCAAAATCACATCGACTTTTGCAGGATCGATCTGTTTGCTGATCTCAGAAATGGTTTTATGCACCTCTTCCCATGAGGTTTTAACTAGCTTAGGTTGGGCAAGAGCTGGTGTCATTAGTGCTAAAATAAGTGTGAGAATAAGGGTGATTTTTTTTTGCATGGATCTTCTCCGGAGTAGTTTTTTTGTCAGGAATTTTGATTGAGGATGATATGAAAATCATGCCGACGTATCTTAATTCGATATTAAAAATAAATCAAGGGGATATTAGTTTTTCAAAATGTCTGAGGACTTTGGCGACGGTGAGAAACTTCTTCCAATAACGTAGTTTGAGCCCTCCACCGATGAGAATTGATGGTGGAGTCACCACTTTTCCCGGACCAAAACCGGGTCGCCAGAGACGGGAGTAGCTCTTCTTGGAAAAGATGCTTAAGGTGGGGATATTAAAATTGGAGGAGAGGTGACCGGTCCCAGAGTTATTCCCAATCATCGCTCCAGATTCATAAACGTAGGTTGCAAGTTCATCGATAGTCTGAAAGAGAGGGCAGTCAAAGGGTTTGGATTTATCCAGCCACTCCTCTCGCTCTTTGGGGCTGACAGCAAAGATAGGATCCCACCCTCGGTCTTTGAGCTTATGGGCGAGGGCTAGGAATTTCTCTGCTGGCCAGATTCGCTTATCTTCTACACACATGGGATGGATGATCACACGTTTGGGATAACGCTTGTGGATCAACCCTTCTGGGATGGTGATCCCATTGGTTTTCTCAAAATGAGGGAGATGTAATCTGTTACGGCAGAAGTGTGCTAGGTTGTCGACGATAGTCTTGCTTCTGTCAAATTGGCGCTCTTTGAGAACGGTGAGTTTATCATCCAAATGGGTAGCTGCGGCGATAATGGAGTGGTCTGCGGCGATAATTTGGTCAAAGGAGTCGAAGATGGTCTGATCTTGTGGAATAGGAAGAATGGTTTGGTGGGGAAACCACCGTTTGAGCTGACAGATGGGCGAGTTGAAGGTGGTCACGGAGTGACGCGAGCGCAAGAGATTGTGGGCCAGAGTCAAAAACATGAGTCCGTCCCCCAATCCACTTGCGCATACGATGGCGACTTTTCTCACTCTTTGTCTTCGGGCGCGTCTCCAATGAGCGCTTCAGAAATAACCACGATACCAGCCACAGAGGCGGCGTGCATGAGACTATTTTTGACCACTTTGACGGGGTCAGTGACTCCGGAAGCCTGAAGGTCTTCGACTTTTTCTGTCAGGACGTTGAAGCCGAAGCTCTCTTTGGCATTGCGGATTTCTGCAAGAATGACAGAACCATCATGGCCAGCGTTGATGGCCAGTTGACGAGCGGGTTCTTCACAAGCTTTAGCGACCAGCTGTGCGCCCAGCGCTTCATCTCCTTCGAGTTTGAGATGGCCGATGGAGCTAGAGGAGCGTAAGAGGGCGACGCCTCCTCCAATGACAATACCTTCTTCGAGCGCGGCTTGCGTGGAGTTGAGGCTGTCTTCGAAGAGTTGTTTTTTCTGCTTGAGTTCGGGTTCTGTCGCAGCGCCGACACGGATAACGGCTACGCCGCCTTGAAGTTTTGCTTTGCGCTCATCGAGCTTCTCTTTGTCATAGGAGCTGCTGACTGCCTGAGATTCGTTCGCTAGCTGATTGATACGGGCATTGATATCATTTTCGCTACCTTTTCCGCCAACAATGGTGCAGCTATCTTTGGTGATGAGCACGCGCTCAGCATGTCCGAGCTGTTCTACTGTAGCATCTTTGAGGTAGACGCCGGCATCTTCGGAGATAAGTGTTCCTCCTGTGAGAATGGCGATGTCTTGAAGCATGGCTTTGCGGCTATCACCAAATCCTGGGGCTTTGACAGCGGCGACTTTGAGGGTGCCGCGCAGCTTGTTGACGACCAGCGTGGCTAGAGCATCAGCCTCGATATCTTCGGCGATGAGGAGTAGTTCTTGTCCACTGCTTGAGGTGGCTTGTAAGATGGGCAGAAGTTCCTGAATGGTGGAGATCTTCTTGTCGAGGATCATGATGAGAGGGTTTTCCATCTCGATGGTCATCTTCTCTTGGTTGGTGCAGAGGTAAGCGCTGATATAGCCACGGTCAAATTGCATTCCCTCGACCATTTCGATTGCTGTTTCAGTTCCTTTGGCCTCTTCGATGGTTACAACCCCATCTTTTCCGACTTTCTCAATCGCCTGGGCAATAAAATCACCAATTTCCTGATCTCCAGAAGCAGAGACGGTGGCGATATCTTTGATGTTTTTGACTGGAACCGCGCTTTTTTCTAGATCTTTGACGATCTCGGCAACCGCTTTGTCGATACCACGCTTGAGTCCAATAGGGCTGGCTCCTGAGGCGATATATTTGCTTCCATGGCTGACTAATGCATCGAGAAGAAGGGTTCCCGTTGTTGTGCCGTCACCACACTTCTCTTTGAGTTTGGCGGCGACCTCTTGGGCCATGGCGACGCCCATGTTCTCATATTGGTCGGGAAGTTCGATCTCTTTGACAATGCTATTTCCATCATTGGTGATATTCGGAGCGCCCCAGCTTTTTTCCAGACCAACGTTGCGTCCCTTTGGTCCAAGGGTGGTTCTAACGGCATCGGTTAGCTGTTTGATTCCTTTAGCTAGTTTGTCCCGTGCTTCTTGTTCGTAGATCATCTCTTTTGCATTAGTCATGATCGTTACTCCTTTTGTAAAATAAATTTAAAAATCAAGACTAGATTGTAGCAGAGGGATTGATATTATGCTAGATCATCAAAATAATCTCACCCTTGGGAGGTGAGGTTTTCCACTTTTCGAGGAGTTCTGTCGCCGTTCCTTGCGCATATTCCTCAAACTTCTTGGTCAACTCTCGTGCTACAACGACTTTTCGATCAGGGGCTAGATCACCAAGCACCTTCAAGCTTTTAAGGATACGGTGAGGGGACTCAAAGCAGATGGTGGTTCCTGGATAGGCGAGGCTTTCTTCCAAGATTTTGGTCAGTTTGCCCTTTTTTCTGGGTAGGAAACCGACAAATTGAAAGCGGGTGGTATCGAGACCTGAAGCGACGAGCGCAACAATTGGAGAGCAAGGGCCGGGAATCGCGCAGACTTCAAGTGCTAACTCTCGACATTTTTTCACCAGGCGTCCACCTGGATCAGATATTCCTGGGGTGCCCGCATCGGATAGAAGACCGATCGTTATTCCAGACTTAAGATCTTTGATGATCTCTTCTTCTCGCTTGGCCTCGTTGAATTTGTGGTAGCTTTTGAGAGGCTTGCGAAGATCGTAGTGAGAGAGGAGTCTTCGACTGTGGCGTGTGTCTTCGCACAAAAGATAGTCGCATTCTTCGATCGTCTTGAGACCACGAACGGTGATGTCGGCGAGGTTTCCAATGGGAGTGGCTATAAGATAAAGCATATTAAACACGGGGGAAGGTGGCACCCAGATTCGAACTGGGGATAGAGGCTTTGCAGGCCCCGGCCTTACCACTTGGCTATGCCACCGAGAATTTATAACTTAGCAATCATGCTTGAAAAAGACAAGTCTTTCTCCCATCTGTGTCACGCAAGAATAAGATTTATTTAACCTGTTTTAATATAACTATTTGCATTATAATATGGTCTTTAACTTTAACTCAAAAAACATTTAATATGTCTGGTTTATCGATAGTTAGTTCGGGTGATGGTTGCGATTTGCCCGATGGCGTACTTAAGGATTATTTTGAGGCTCTTAGCACTTTGCCATCAGAGCTGAGAAGACTGGTCCTTGACCGAGAGCCATAGTCCGCGACCGTCCTCCTCTGACGAAAAGGGTCATTAGGAGGATCGATGCCACTGATCCCGCGATCTTTTCAATTGCTTGTAAAAAGTTCGGCAAACTGGATGAAGCGCTTTTTTGGGCGGTTGAGAAGGGATTGTCATGCCATGCGGGAAAACTGCTTGAATTAGGAGCAAATATTAGTGCGAAAAATGAACAGGGATGTACGGTTCTGAATTTGGCAGCAAAATATGGGCATGTAAATCTCATTGTGATGCTCATGATTTGGGGAGCTGATCCCCAAGTTCCAGATAACTCAGGATATACACCCTTACATTGGGCTGCGCATAACAACGATTTACAAGTTGCTAAACGGCTGGTTGAGAATATGATGGAGATGAATGTGCCCGATATAAATGGACAGTCCACTCCACTGGGCTGCAATGCGGGGGAATAGGGGGGTATTTGAGCTTTTATTAAAGAATGGTGGGGATGTATGGCGGAAAGATGATAGAGGTGAAACATCGCTTGGTATTTTGCACCGCCTGGGTTGTGCCAAGGTTGATAGAAAGGCCGGTAGGATTTACTGGAACTCTTAAAATAGAGAGAGGTTTCTCTTTTGGAATTCTAAATAATCGGTTACAATCCGACCATGAAACCGATCTCTTTCACTTCGATCTCAAAGTTATTAAATCAAGCGCTCTCTTCAAAAATAATCATAATCGGCGCGGCGATTGATAGTCGCCAAGTCAATCCCGGCGATCTCTTCTTCGCTCTTCCGGGCGAACAGGTTGATGGCCATGATTTTCTCCAGCAGGCGGCTGCGAACGGTGCGGTAGCCGCGGTTGTAAAAGCGGACTATCAGGGAGAGACTTTTGGGCTCGAACTCTTGCGTGTGGTCGATGTGCGCGGTGCGCTCCAGCAGCTAGCTCGGCTGATGTTGGAGCAGCGGAGCTCAAAGGTGGTCGCTATTACAGGTTCTATCGGAAAGACGACGACCAAAGAGTTTTTAGCCACCCTTTTGGGTGGTTCGTTTCGGGTTTTCGCCAGCCCGAGGAGTTATAATACCCAACTCACCGTTCCCTTAAGTATTTTGATGGCAGATGGAGATGAGGATATCCTTATTTTGGAGATGGGGATGACTCATGTGGGTCAGATTGAGAAGTTGGTCTCGATCGCACCTCCAGATATCGCTCTTCTGACAAAGGTAGCCATTCAACATACCTGCAATTTTCTGGATGGCATTTCTGGGATTGCTCGAGAAAAGGGGATGATCTTCTCCAATCCGAAGACTTTTTTGGGTATTGTGGATCACGAGGTGCACCATCTTGATGAGATCGTCAAAGTAGGCAACTGTTCCAAGAGGAGTTTTTCGATGGTCTCGAAGGAAGCGGATGACTACCTAGAGCTGATTCCCGGTGGGGTGAGGGTCTTTGTCAAAGGGGAGGATCCGATGGATATTCTCCTCAATCTGCCAATGAAAGAGCTTTACCACAACTTTCTTGCTGCGGTCGTAGTGGCGCGATCTCTTGAACTCCCCTGGTCGGTGATTCAAGAGCGAGCCAAGCTGCTCAAGCTTCCACCGATGCGGTTTGAGCAGATAGAAAAGCAGGGAATTCTTTTCATCAACGATGCCTACAATGCCAATCCCGATGCAATGAAAGCAGCTATTGAGAATCTTCCAAAGCCCCAATCTGGAAAGAAGCGCATCGGTGTTTTGGGGGAGATGGATGCACTGGGAATGTATTCCGAAGGTGGGCATACTCTCGTCGCAGAGGTAGCGCTGGAATATCTCGATCAGTTGATCTGCTTGGGATCCCGTTGTGAGGTGATGCAGAGGATTTGGCATCGAGAGAAAAAGCCTGTGGTGCTTTGCCAAAGCCGGGAAGAGGTAGAAGAGCAGCTGCAAAAATGTGTGGAACCCGGGGACGTGGTTCTGCTGAAAGGGTGTCGAGCGTGTGGCTTGGATAGAGTAATCGATAAGTTTTAAAAATGCTGCTTATTTTCCTTCATTTTCTAAAAAACAGTTTCGGTTTAAAAATTCCCTCGGTTTTCGAATACTATTCGACCCGAATGACCCTCGCCGCTATCACCGCTCTTCTTGTGACGGTGGTTTGTGGCAAACCGTTCATCAAAAAGCTCTATGAGTGGAAAATAGGCGACCGTGTCCGGAGTGAGGATTGTCCTCTTCTAGGAGAGTTGCACCGCGACAAGAATGACACGCCGACAATGGGAGGGGTTCTGATTCTCTTCTCCTTGCTGGTCTCGCTCTTTCTTTGGATGGATCTTCGAAGTTCCTTCACGCTACTTCTTTTTTACACGACTGTCTCTGTCGGAGCCTTAGGCGCCTATGATGATTATCTCAAGCTGCGTCAACGCAACACCAAAGGGATTTCGACAAAGAAAAAGTTTCTGATTCAAGCAGTCATCTCGTTTTTTATCGCTCTCTATCTTCTCTGGCCTACAGCTACCGAAGCGCTCCACTTCAAAGGGTGGTTTTCTCCTCCTCTGGCGAAAGAGGAGATGTCGCTTCATATTTTGACGGCCAAGGAGTACATCTCTTTTCTTTTCGTCCCTTTTTTTAAGGAACCTCTTCTCCATCTCCATGGCTTTGCTCTGATAGGCATGGCTCTTCTGATTATTTTCGTGATCACCGGCACCTCCAATGCCGTGAACTTGAGCGATGGACTGGACGGCCTGGCTACAGGAATGGTTCTTTTGGCTGCCGCGGCCTTTGCGCTGATTGCCTTTATCTCTAATAATGTCGACCTGGCTCGCTATCTCCATATTCTCTACATCGAGGGGAGTGGGGAGATTGCGATCTTTCTCTCGGCGCTTGCGGGCGCCTGTCTGGGCTTTTTGTGGTACAACGGCTATCCCGCCCAGGTCTTTATGGGAGATACAGGATCGCTGACATTGGGAGCGATCTTGGGGGTTTCAGCAGTGCTCCTCAAGCGAGAGATCTTGTTGGTGGTGATTGGCGGACTCTTTGTGGTAGAAGCACTCTCAGTGATATTACAAGTAGGCAGCTATCGGCTGCGCAACAAAAAGCGAGTCTTTCTCTGCGCTCCTCTCCATCACCACTACGAATACAAGGGTTGGCCGGAGTCCAAAGTGGTGCTGAGGTTCTGGATCGTCGGCCTTCTTCTGGCCATTATCGGGATTGCAACTCTCAAATTTCAATAATGCAGACTAATAATAAAAAGGTTCTGGTTTTGGGCTTAGGCAAAAGTGGACAGAGCGTCGCGGCCTACTTGACTCGAACAGGTGCCGAGGTGATCGGTGTGGATCGCCGCGCAGCAGAGCTGCGACCTCATCTCTCCTTTTCTGTCCATGAGGATGTTGTTTGTGATGGGATTGATTGGGTGGTCAAATCGCCTGGCATCCCTGCCGAACATCCATGGGTTTTGGAAGCCCAAGAGCGAGGGCTCGAGGTCATGGGAGAGATGGCTCTCGCCTGCCGATTGCTTCAAGCGAGATCAAAGACCCTGCTGGCTATCACAGGGTCCAACGGAAAGACCACCACCACGCTACTCACGACCCATTTTTTACGCCATCTGGGCAAGAAAGCGATCGCTGTTGGCAACATCGGAACACCGTTGATCTCAATGATTGACCATGATGCCGAGATTTTTGTGGTTGAGCTCAGCTCTTTTCAGCTCGAAGATCTCGCTCTTCCCGTTTTTGATGCCGCTATTATTTTAAATATCACCCCCAATCATCTCGACCGGTACCCCTCTTTTGAGGCCTATGCAACAGCGAAATTGCGTTTGCAGCACTGTCTGAAGCCAGAAGGGAGGCTCTATGTTTCATGGGAAACGCTAGAGAAATTTCGTCCCTTACTAAAGGAAAAGGTTGAAACCATTTTTCCTCTGGTTTATAGAGAGAGGAAATCTCGATTGCCATCGCACGAGTTTGAGAATATTCGAGGTGCTTATACTCTCTGCCAGAAGTTTGGAATTAGCGAGCCACTCGTATGGGAGGCTCTTCGAACTTTTCAGAGACCGCCGCACCGACTGGAATTTGTTCGTTGTCTGAGGGGAGTTACCTTTGTCAACGACAGCAAAGCCACGAGTGTCGATGCTTTGCGAAAAGCGATAGAGGCTCAAAGCAGTCAGGTGATTTTGATCGCCGGCGGAGTGGATAAAGGGGGCTCTTATAGTGAACTGGCGTCGGCCATTCGAGAAAAGGTGCGCCATGTCCTTACCATTGGTGAGGCGGCGGAGAGGATAAAAAGGGAGCTATCGCCCATGGTGAGTGTTGAGCGGGTCAAATCATTGAAGAGCGCGACGACGCGAGCCTATGAGATAGCAAATAAGGGAGAGATTGTTCTCTTTTCTCCAGGTTGTTCGAGTTTTGATATGTTTCAAAATTTCGAACATCGCGGAGAGATCTTCAAGGGGATAGTGGATTTATTAGGAGAGGGAAAGGTATGAGTCGCAGAGATACTATCATCATTGCAGTTTTGGTGAACGCGGGACTTTTGATGGTTCTATTCGCGACAGCGATGCGTTCAGATGGATCTAAGAGTTTGGAAATTGCCGATGCAACGCCAGCTGTTCAAGAGGTTATGGCATCGCCATCCCTCCAATCCCAAGAGGATATTCTAGCAAGCTATGCTTCGCCCCCAACGCTCTGTAATCCCAGTGAGGAGATCGTGTTGGAAGAGGAATTTGCCCTCACACTGCCCCCGACATCGGTGGAGAAAGTGGTCAAAGTTGAGCCTTCTCCGCAGCCTGCACAACCCAGAGTGGCCCCTTCATTTCAAGGTTCTGTTGTCAATGTGACCGTCAAGAAAGGAGATGCTCTCGAGAAGATAGCCCGAGCCAACAATACCTCTGTTGCGGCGATCATGGATGCCAACAAACTCAATTCATCCCAGTTGAAAATTGGGCAGGTCCTACGCGTGCCCGTAGGCAGCGGAACGGTTAAACAAGTGAGGGCTTCTGTATCCGAAGAGTTTTACATCGTCAAGGATGGAGATAGTCCTTGGCTCATTGCCTCAAAAAATAGCGTTCGCCTCGATGAACTACTGCGCTTGAATGGTCTGGATGACCATAGAGCTCGCCGTTTACGCCCTGGCGATCGCCTTCGAATTAGATAAGTAATGCGTTTGCTGCTTCTGATCTGTTTTGCCTTGATCTTCTCGATAGGGCTGATGATGGTATTTAATACCAGTTCAGCAGAGATTTTAGATCGTTCGCTCGATCGCGACATTCACTCGGCTCTCTATAAACAGATCGCCTATGGGTGTGTCGGTTTTTTGATCGCCATTTTGGTCTGGCGTGTTGGGTACGAAGACCTTCTAAAGTTGAGTCTCCCGCTTTTTTGTGTAGGCATCCTCTTGCTAGCGCTCGTCTTTGTCCCCGGCATTGGTCAAGTGCGTAATGGGGCACACCGCTGGATAAAAATCGGGACTTTCACTTTGCAGCCCTCTGAGTTTGTCAAGCTTCTCTCTCTCATGGTCTTTGTCGACGCCATTTTGAAGCAGAAAGGGAAGCAGATCTCACTTTTTGTCTTTGCAAAAATTGGGATTATCCTGGCTGTTCCGGTCTTCCTCGTCCTGATCGAGCCAGACAACGGCACCGCTGCTGTGATGGGCGTCTCACTTCTGCCTCTTTTTTTCATCAGCAACATCCCAATCAAATTTTGGGTTCTGCCGGTGGCTATCCTTCTCGTGATAGGCTCTTTTGCCGCCTACAACGTTCCCTACGTGCGTGGCCGCCTCGAAGTCTACCTCAACCCTTCCTTAGACCTGAAAGGCAAGGGCCATCAACCCCACCAAGCTAAGATAGCGGCAGGATCAGGAAAGCTCTTTGGAAGAGGACCCGGTGGCAGTTATCAGAAGCTGACCTATCTCCCAGAAGCTCAAAATGACTATATTATCGCTATCTTTGCAGAAGAATTTGGCTATATTGGTATGATCATTTTGATCGCTCTCTATATGTGCTTTGCCGCTGCAGGCTTTTCGATTGCGATGCATTGTAAAAGTTTAGAAGGGCGCTATCTTGCTTCAGGGATCACTTTCCTGATCTCACTCCAAGCCTTTTTGAACTTGGGCATCGTTTCGGGCTTGCTCCCTAGCAAAGGGGTCAATCTGCCCTTTTTCAGCCAGGGCGGAAGTTCTTTAATTGCCAATATCATTGGACTTACACTGTTATTAAATATCGAATGGAAAAGAAAAAAATCATCTTCAGTGCCGGAGGGACAGGAGGGCACCTCTTTCCTGCGCAAACCGTTGCAAACCAATTAGCCGAATCGTGCGAGAGTCTCTTTGTTGGAGGCAAACTTTCGCAAAATCGGTTTTTTGATCGTGACGTTTTTTCCTATGAGGAGATTCCTTGTGCGACCTTCTCTTTTTCGAGGCCGTGGCAACTGTTGCGAGCCGCAGTATCGATCTTTAGAGGCGTGAGACAGAGCCGAAAAATTCTCCGTGAGTTTAAACCTGATCTAGTTGTTGGCTTTGGAAGCTTCTACACCCTCCCGATGTTGATTGCAGCTACCCTGGCTAAGATACCGCTGATCTTACACGAACAAAATGCCATCGTCGGCAAGGTCAACCGGTTTTTCTCCAGATTTGCAATTCTTACGGCGATCACCTTTCCCGAATCAGCGGCTAGCATCAGCGGCAAAGTGGTCGAAGCACTCTATCCCTTGCGAAAGAAAAACGAAGCGATTAATCCATGGGACTACTTTCAGCTCGATCCAAACAAAAGGACTCTCCTCGTTTTTGGAGGCTCGCAAGGAGCTAGAGCCCTCAATGACCTCTTTTTGGAGAGTATTGAAAAGATCCAGACCCCTTTTCAGGTACTTCACCTTGCTGGTAAGGCTGACTGTTTTGAAAAGGCGCAGACTTTCTATCACAGCCTAAACGTTCCTCATACTCTCAAAGAGTTTGATCCAAAGATTGACCTCGCTCTGCAAATTGCCGACCTTGCTATCACTCGTGCCGGCGCAGGAACTATTGCCGAGCTTATCGACTCCGAGACACCCGCCATCTTGATTCCCTTCCCATACGCTGCTGAAAATCACCAAGTCGACAATAGCAACCACTTTGTCGATCAAGTGGGTGGTGGGGTGATCCGTCTCGAAAAAGAGCTCACGGGCCAAAAATTAGCCAACACGATCAATACATTAATTCAAGGTGATCTTAATATTCAAAAAGAGCGCATCAAAAAATATAAGAGAGAGAGATCGGTCAAAGAGCTCTCTCAGATAATCCTGGAGACCTTATGAGTAAAGAACACTACCATTTTATTGGCATCGGAGGGATCGGGATGAGTGCCCTTGTGCGCATTCTCCTCGACAAAAAGATCGCTGTCTCGGGCAGCGATCTCTCTACAAGCACCAACGTCCAAACATTGATCGAAAGAGGGGCGAAAGTCAGTGTTGGCCACTCAGAAAGCGCTATTCCCCCGCAAGCGACCGTTGTCTATAGCACTGCTGTCAAAAAAGAGAACCCCGAGTATCAGGCTGCCTTGAAAAAAGGGTGTCAGCTTCTCCATCGCTCAGAGTTGCTCGCTCAGCTGATGGAAGGATACAAAACCATCGCGATAGCGGGCACACACGGGAAAACAACCAGTTCAGCGCTGCTCACTACGGTACTTCTTGAGGCCAAAATGGATCCCACCTTTGCTCTCGGTGGAGTGGTCGATGGGTTTAATGGCAGACTGGGAAAGAGCGATCTCTTTGTTGCCGAAGCGGATGAAAGCGATGGCTCATTCCTGAACTACCATCCTTTTGGAGCGATCGTGACCAACCTCGAACCGGAACATATGGAGTACTATAAAAGTGAAGCAAACCTCCAAAAGGCCTTTCAGACCTTTCTTTCTCAAGTGGACTCCTCTGATCATCTCTTTTGCTGTCGAGAAGAGATGGGTTTCGGTCCTGAGAAGGGGATTTCCTATGGATTTGGTGAAGAGAATGACCTTCAAATCCTTGACTTTCATCAAGAAGGGTGGAAGAGCCGCTTCTCCATCACTTTTGAAGGCCGACACTACCGAGATATTGAGCTGGCTCTATTAGGCAAACACAATGTCTTAAATGCTACGGCTGTTTTCGGGCTCTCGCTTCGCCTCGGAGTTCCTGAAGAGGTGATTCGGCGCGCACTTTGTCACTTTCCCGGTGTGGCTAGACGGTGTCAGAAGCGAGGAACTGTTCGAGAGGTCTTGCAGCTCGATGACTATGCACACCATCCCACCGAAATAGCGCACACCCTTCGTTCAGTTAGAAAAGCGATCGGAGAACGGCGGTTTGTCGTCCTCTTTCAGCCCCACCGCTACACCCGCACCCAAGATCACTTCCAAGCTTACTGCCGCTCCTTTGATTTTGCCGATCACCTCTTTGTCACCGATATCTATGCAGCCGGCGAAAAACCGATTGCCAGTGTTACTCCAGAAGCTCTCATCGAAGAGATTCAGCGAGTCTCGACTGTTCCGATCGATTATCTGCCTCGGCAGCAGTGTGCAGCAGCTCTAGAGGAGTTTTTGCGCCCTCATGATGTCCTGATTACATTGGGAGCGGGGGACATTACCCATCTTCACACTGACCTTTTCAAAGAAAAACCGCCCAAAAAATTCACCGTTGGCCTGATCTTCGGAGGGCTTTCCGCTGAGCACGAGATTTCCATAAAATCGGCCCGCTTTGTCAATGACTCCCTCAATCGTGAGCTCTATGATGTCCACCACTTTGGCATCGACAAAGCCGGTAACTGGATAACCGGTGATGAGGCAACGCACCATTTAAAAAATAGCACCCATGTTAACAGTGAAAAAGCTCAGCCTTTGCTCTCCAAGGAGGTTGTCGAAGAGCTCGATAAGTGTAATCTCTTCTTCCCTGTTCTCCACGGTCCCTATGGCGAAGATGGGACCATCCAAGGCTTTATTGAGATGGTTGGTAAGCCCTATGCTGGCCCTAGTTATCGGTGCGCTGCCATCTGCATGGACAAAGTGTTGACCAAGCAGCTCGCTCTAGCATCCGGCGTGCCCACACTGCCTTTTGTCTCCTTCGGCTACTTCCAATGGCTCGAGGAGCAAAAAGAGATCGTCGAGAAGATCGAAAAAGAGCTCCGCTATCCCGTCTTTGTTAAGCCAGTCCATGTCGGCTCAAGCATAGGGATCAGCAAAGTGCATGAGAAAAAATCATTGGAAGAAGCCATCGACTACGCCTTCCGCTTCGACACCATCCTCATGGTCGAAGAGGGGAAAGAGCAGTGTCGAGAGCTGGAGTTTGCGGTGATTGGCAATCAGCATGGAGAAATTTCCGTGCCCATCCCGGGCGAAAAGCTCACCGATGGAGCCTTTGTCGATTATGAGAAAAAATATGGGAAAAACGCCGTGAAAACCACCCTTCATCCCGACCTCTCTCCCGAGGTTTTAAAAGAGGGACAAGAGCTAGCACGCAAGGCCTATACCTCTACAGGCAATAGTGGGATGACCCGTGTTGACTTCCTACTCGATCCTGATGAACGGTGGTGGTTTTTTGAGATGAATCCGATTCCGGGATTGCAGCCCCTCAGTCTCTTCCCCAAGATTTGGGCACGAGAGAATCTCCCTGCGCAGGAGCTGATGGATCGTTTGATTATTCTCGGCTTACATCGCACCCGCGAACAAAACCGCCACCTAATACCAATTTAAGACAATATGCTAGGGATTCCACCAGGACCTCGTCTGAGTATACGAAGATCGATCCTGATCATTGTTCTCTCGACTTTCGCTGTATTTGGTTCAGCCCTCTCTTTTCTCCATGGATACCGTTTTCTTGAGAAACTTCACGCCGAAAGCGATCACTACACCATCAAAGCTGTGGCTCAATCCTGCCCAGAATACGAAGCCCTGCCCACGGCCTTCTTTGCTGAGACCCTTGGACTCTCTACCGATCACAAGATCAACCTCTACCATTTCAATGTAGAGCAAGCCCAAAAACGGCTTCTAGCAACCCATGTGGTCCAAGAGATCTCTATCGAGACCGTCAAGCCCCACACCTTGCTGATTGATTACACCATTCGTCATCCTGTGGCATACATCGGTGATTTCGCCAACACCGCTATCGATGAAGAGGGAGTGCTCTTTCCGGCAACTCCCTACCATACGGCCAAAACGATTCCAGAGATCTACTTTGGTGAGAGGAGTTTTCGCGAGGATGAGCAGATTTGGGGGGCCAAGGTGGATTCTGAAAGAGTGGCCCTTGCTTTGGACCTCTTGTCTCTCTTTGAGCCTCGAGAACTCGTTCGCCTCGACCTCTCCCATCTCGATGAGCTCTCTCTTGGTAAAAGAGAGCTCGTCCTCCAGCTGAAAGATCAGACTCTTCTTCGTCTGACACCCAAAAGATACCAGAAAGAGCTCGCAAACTATCGAGCTCTATCCAAGGCCTTCTTGCATAAAGAATCAAAGCCTACTACTATCGATCTCCGTGTCCCACAAGTGGCCTATTTGCGTGAATAAGAAAGGATTTGTTCAGATCTATTGGACCTGCGGCAGTATTGGAGAGGCTCGCGAGATAGCGTGCTATCTCGTGGAAAATCACCTCGTCGCCTGTGCCAACATCATTCCAAATGTGGAGTCGGTCTATCTCTGGAAAGAGAAGCTCGAAAGCGGCGCAGAGGTCAAAGTCATCTTCAAAACCCGAGAAGAAAAGTTTGAAGCTGTCAAAGAGACTATTCTGCAGAGATGCTCATACGATGTGCCCGAAATACTCCAAGTCCCGATCACTGATGGACATCAACCCTATCTTGATTGGGTAGCTTCGCAGATGCCTAAGCCTTGATCGAATTTCAGATCTCAGCGAGCTTGTAAAGCTTGTACCTTGGGAAATAAGATGCTGTTCTCCATATGGACGTGCCGGTGGAGATTACCCTCTAATTCCTTGAGGCTTGTAAGCATCACCAGGAAGGAATTACAGGCGTCTTGTGGAACTGCGTAGCCATTGGTTAGACTGCTGAGTCTCTCGAGGTATTTTTCTACATGTTCGTGGTCATTGATAAGTGAAGCGATGGGTTGATCAAGAGACGAGGGGCTAGAGGAGGTTTCCATGGATTTGATTTTGGGAAACACCTCTACCTCTTCAACCTCTAGGTGCGTGAGCAGATCTTTATGCAACTCTGCAAAGGTTGTCTGTACTTCTAGAAGTTCGGGGTGAGACTTTCCATGTGCTTTTACAACTTTATCAATCAAGCTGGCGAGGCGTGGAAGCTCTTGTTTGAGGTGGATGTGGTAGGTCTTCTCAATATGGTCTATCACTTCGCAAGCAGAGGCATGGGACCAGTCCCTCTCGGTTATAGGCTTTTGTGCTTCAGCGTGCAGAGCCGAGATAACAGCGTCTGCGTCGACCCTTTTGGCTTGGCAAGTTTCTAGTAAGGTCTGTTGGCCTTTGCAGCAGTAGTCTATGTTGTAGGTTTCAAAGACGCGGGCGAAATTGGGGTTTTTCGCGACAAGTGCGCCCACTTGCTCTCGTAAAAAGGGATCTTGCATAAGTTAATTTCCTCGGTGCACATTTGCTGAGATTTTTGGAGTAAAAAAAGAGCAGATGATAAGTAAAAAAGTATAAGAAAGTAGTCTCATAAGACTTTGTCCTTGGATGAGAGAAAAGTTACTGAATTTTGCTTTTATTGTCTATCGAGTGCACGACAATATTCGATTCGATCAGCATTTCGGTAAACAGAGTCGTTCTGGAGGTATCAGGTTGATTAAAAGCGGAGAGTATGAAATACTGCCCGTCGAACTTAAACAGGTGTATTATGGAAGAGTTTGTTGCTTACCTCGTGAAAAATCTAGTATCAAATCCCGATGAGGTAAAGGTCTCCTTGAGAGAGGAAGAGGGTAGAATTGAGATCGATATTCGTGTCGCGCATGAAGATATCGGTAAAGTTATCGGTCGTGGAGGAAATACGGTGAATGCTCTTAGGACTATCACTCGGGTTATAGCCGCCAGACTCGGAAAAAGAGTTCATCTAGAACTTCTTCAAGAGGAAGAGGAATCCTGCTTGAAACAAACCAACCCAGCGTGATAAATATCAAATAATAGCTTTGGGGGAATATGGAAGCTCAAGTCGAAGAAAAAGGGGATGTGATTGTCGTCCGTGTCGAAGGACGACTGGATGCCGCCTCCTCTCCTCAACTAGAAAAACAGATTAACTCCATTATTGAGGCAGGACATTTCAAGCTTTTGCTCAATTTTTCTGGAGTTGACTATCTAAGCAGCGCAGGGATGCGTCTGATGCTTTCTGCTTCGAAGAAACTAAAAAGTCTTGAAGGTAGACTCATTGCCTGCAGCCTCAATGAAGAGGTGATGGATGTGATCAAAATGGCGGGTTTTAACCAAGTGATCGAGATCTACCCCAACGAAGAAGAAAGTTTCGCTCATATGTAGAGGATTCTTGTGGGTACAGAAGCGACTTCCGATACTGTGTTAGGGGGTATCCGACCACTAGAAGCAAAACTCTTCAACTCCCTTAAAACCAAGTCTAAAAAAGTCATTCTACTAGCAGGTCCTACGGCTTGTGGTAAGAGCGAGTTCTCGATCGAGATTGCTAAAGCTGTGGGAGGCGAGATCGTCTCCGCTGACTCGATGCAGGTCTATCGGGGTATGGATATTGGGACAGCCAAAGTCTCGCAAGGGGATCAAGCACGAGTTCCTCACCATCTGATCGATATTCGCCATCTGCAAGAGAGCTTCAATGTCGTCGATTTTTACTACGAAGCCCGTCGCGCTTGTGATTCGATACTTGCTCGTGATCGTGTGCCGATTATTGTCGGAGGGTCGGGATTTTATTTCCGCACGCTCCTCTATGGCCCACCCTTAGGCCCTCCCTCTATTCCAGAAATGCGAGAGGCCATCGAAGAGGAGATGCATCGGCTTGGTGCGGAGAGGATGTACGATAAACTCAAAGAGTTGGATCCGGACTATGCGGCTACTATCACCAAAAACGACAGACAAAAGATCATTCGAGCTCTTGAGATTGTGACGCTAACTGGCGACAAGGTCAGCAATCACCAGTGGAAACGGGAACAGATTATTCCAGACTACAAGTTTTACTGTTGGTTTCTCTATCGTCCACGGAAACTGCTCTACACACGGATCGACGAGCGGTGCGAGCGGATGCTTGATTCAGGGCTGTTGGACGAAGTCAGGACCCTAGAAAAACAAGGATTACGTACCAACCCCTCTGCTTCGCAAGCCATTGGCTATCGCCAGTGCTTGGAGTATCTCGATACCCCTCAGACAGGCGAAGACTATAAACAGTTTGTTCAAGATTTTAAGACCGCCTCTCGCCACTATGCCAAGCGGCAGTTCACCTGGTTTCGGAAGGAGTCCCTCTTTCGCTGGCTGAATATCGAAGTGCACGACTTTGAAATTTCAGCTGATCTAATCATTCAGGATTTTCTTTCCTCTTAGATTTAATCAACTATAAAAGTCGAGCTTGCGTTAAAATAAAGACTGTATTAATTTCTGCCATTCTTCTATATATTTAACCTTTAATATTTTACCAGAGGTTTTCGCCCATGTCTGCTGGTGTTGGTGCGCTCAGTTCAAGTAGTTCTGCAAGCTGTTTGGGGATTTATCGCAATAGCTATACGAAAAGAGCGGAAGATACCGCCTCTGATAAATTAAAGCGCCAGACAGCTCATGCTGTTAACCAACCTAACGATAGAAAGACATATTTTGCAATTGCTCATAAAGTTGAGGCGAGCGCCCCTGGCAACAGCAAAGCATCGAAAAATCTTTTTTTTGAATCACTATTATCGTAAACTCGCTCTCCTATG
>JAAKFT010000090.1 GCA_011064935.1 Chlamydiota bacterium
AGCCCGGCAACCTTTGCCAGTTGAGTTTTACCAAGTTTTAGCTTTATTTTTTTTGCCATGGGCATTTACTCACTTCTTCCAAAATCTTGTATGCCATATCCACGCTGATTCCAGGCACCTGGGCTATCTCATCAATGTTGGCTAGTAGCAGTTTCCTGTAAGTTTCAAATCCTGCATGGATAAGGTTTTGGATGATCAACTTGTTGATTCCATCCACCGCAAGCTTTCCATCCAATTCCGGATCTTCAGCTTCTGCAAGCTGGAGTCTTTGAATTTCAAGCGCTTTATTGTATTCGCTCATTCTTTGAACTTCAAGCTCATAACCAATCAATTCCCCTGTCAAACGAGCGTTCTGGCCTCTTTTTCCAATAACCACAGCAAAGTCGCTATCATTGATCACGATGGCGATGACTTTATCTTCTTGGTTAACACTGATCTTTTGGATCTCAATCGGCGAGAGGATATTTTGCAAAAGCTCCACAGGATCGTCGCTATAGGCAACAATGTCGATTTTTTCATTGCTGAGCTCTCGAATCACATTCTTGACACGATTACCTTGCATACCAACACAAGCCCCAACAGGGTCTACTCTTGGATTGTTTGAGCGGACAGCCAGTTTTGTTCGATAGCCACCCTCGCGGACAATTTTGACGATTGAAATGGTGTCGTCTTTAAGCTCTGGTACCTCTTGCAAGAAGAGCTGCTTGGCAAATTCGGGGGCATTGCGAGAGAGAATGACTTCAGCCCCTCCATTCTCGAGATCTTGTACTTCATAGAGAAGAGCATAGACTTTGTCGCCTACTTTGTACCTCTCCATTTTTGAATAGTGTCTGGCAGGTAACAGCGCTTCGACTTTGCCCAAATCAACGATCAGATTTGCACCTCGCGCAAACCGTTTGACCACTCCAGTAACGATCTCATGAACACGATGGCGGTACTCCTCGTAGATCACATCACGCTCTGCGCCTCGGATTTTCTGCGAGATAATCTGCCTCGCTGTCTGAGCAGCGATTCTTCCAAAATTTTTCGGAGTTACAGGGACATCGATAAATTGTCCTAGCTCACAATCTGGATCGTATTCTTGCGCAGCAATGAGCGAGATCTCTTTGGCCGGCTGGTCAGCTTTTTCGACGATTTCTTTTTCGCAATAGACTTCGATGTCACCACTTTTTGGGTGGATCTGTACGGTGATATTTGCTTCTTCTCTAAGACTTTTTCGAGCCGCAGCTAGCAGGGCGGTTTCAATACCTTCGACCAAAATCTCACGTTTGATCCCTTTTTCGCGCTCCATGTAGTCAAAAATGGCAACTAGATCCTTATTCATTCGTAAACAACCTCTAAATTTAAAAACCGAAGGCAAGTCCTTCGGTTTTAGAAAGCGACAGTAATAATACTATCTATGAAAAATAAGATAAACAACTTCACCCATCTTTCTTCGGCATCCATCTCCTTCGTTCTCACTAACCAACATGTGGTTAGTTTCGAACTCCCGGTTTCGGCTACCTATGAAATCTTGGTGGGATTTGTAAAACTTATTTTCCATAAATGGTACTAGAGCGCTCTCATTTATTAAGCATGGCTTTCTTTAGTTTCTTCTTCCGCACTCTCGTCGACGACGATATCGTCGCGGTTGACTTGATCTCTATCGATCAAAAACTCTTTGACGGAGAGAGCCACTTTCTTGTGTTCTGGATCGAGTTTCACTACTTTAGCAGTTACAGGATCGCCAACAGAGATTACATCTTCGACCTTTCCAAAAGGCTGATCCGAAAGCTCCGTCACATGGATCAGCGCCTCAATCCCATTTTCCAACTCGACAAATGCTCCAAAAGCAGTAATCTTCGTCACTTTGCCCTTAACGATCGAGTCTACAGGGATCGTCTTTTCAATAGACTCCCATGGATTAGCGCTCAGTTGCTTCATGCCCAGGGTGATCTTCTTACTCTCTTTGTCAACTGAGAGTACGACAGCTTCAACTTTATCGCCCTTTTTGAAAACTTCGGACGGATGGGCCACTTTTTTGATCCAGCTGATATCAGAGATGTGGATTAACCCTTCAATCCCAGGCTCTAGCTCTACAAAAGCGCCATAGTTTGTCAGGCTCTTAACTTCAGCCTTGACGTTCTTGTTGATCTGGTATTTTTCCTCCACATCATCCCAAGGGTTGCGTTCTGTCTGTTTGATGCCAAGAGAGATTTTGCCCTCATCTTTCTGAACAGAGAGAACGATAGCCTCGACCTCGTCTCCTTTGTTGACAATCTCACTGGGGTCAGCGACCGACTTAACCCAAGACATCTCCGAGACGTGAATAAGCCCTTCAATCCCAGGCTCAATCTCAATAAACGCTCCATATGGGAGAAGTTTAACAATCTTACCCTTGATGCGGGTGCCAACCGGATATTTCTTCTCAATATCATCCCAGGGATTCTGTTCTTTTTGCTTGAGTCCTAGAGCTACTCGACCTTTCTCCTTGTCGATAGAGAGGATCATTACCTCAAGTTCTTGGCCTAGTTCTACCATCTCCGAAGGGTGACGAATACGCTTCCACGTCATATCTGTGATGTGAAGCAGGCCATCAATCCCATCGAGGTCGAGAAAGACGCCAAAGTCTGTGATATTCTTGACGGCTCCCGTGCAGACGTCACCTTCGTGGATCGTCTCAAGGAGTTCGGCCTTTTTCGAAATTCTCTCAGCCTCTAAGAGCTCTCTTCGGGAAACCACCACATTTTTTCTCTCGGTGTTAATCTTGAGAATCTTGAACTCACAGGTCCTTCCGAGATAGTCGTCGAGATTTTTGATCCGCTTATTGTCGATCTGGGAGCCGGGCAGGAAGGCTTCCATACCAATATCGACCATCAGTCCGCCTTTGACCTTGCGGATGATCTTCCCTTTGACGATGGAGCCCTCTTCGCAATGATCTACGATATACTCCCACTGTCGCTGACGAGAAGCCCTCTCGCGAGAGAGAACGATTTGCCCGTGCTCATCTTCTGCCTGGATAAGATAGACCTCGACCTCCCTGTCCAATACCAACTCCTCAGGATCCGTAAACTCAGAAATAGAGATCAAACCTTCTGATTTCAGGCCGACGTCCACGACGACGTGCTCTTTTTCAATCTCAACAACCCGCCCTCTCAGAATCGTACCTGAGGCGAGGATTGGAGGTTTTTCATGTCCTTTTCCAGAACTGTTGAGAAGTTCCGTAAACTCCTTTGCGTCAGAGTCTTGGAAGCTCACGTCGTCAAATAAATTTTCTGTTTCCCAGGTAAAGTTGTTGTTTTTAGTCATTTAAATTTTTCTCCTAACACCACAAATTGTAAAAAGCAGTATAAACCCGGCAAAAAATAATCGCAAGCGCTCTTTCTCTCTAATTCATAGGAATTCTCCAAAAGGCGGCTTAATTAACTCTTTAACATTAAAATATTAATTTAACCACAACTTGTAATTATGTATAATATAAATAGATACATTAGAAATTATAGGTTTTAAAAATGGGCGGCGCACGTATTGGTGAAGGCGAGGGTTTCAATCAAGCTTGGATTACTTTTCGATCTCATAAGGGCAAGAAGGTGGATCTCACAGAACAGCTAAGGATCGAACTTGCTCAGGCTGTAAATAACATTGTTAAAGAAGGGCATCTGATCTCAAAGGTTAAGCCACGGCCTGGGGATGAATATGAAGTTACAGAAAAAGGCATCTATTTAACATCGGGGGGGCAACGCGTCAATGTCTTCGATGATTTGGGAGTGAAAGGTAGGGCTCGTAAAGATTTACGGCTTGCTGTTGGGGTAGTCGCTAGAAGAGCTATTGGTCAAGCAGACATCTCTGGCACAATTGTGATCAAAGTGCCCACCCAGATGATGCAGGATTTTTCCAAAACTCTGGAGCACCAACAAAAGTTTCGAGATCAACTTGCGTCGATCCTTAATGAGTGGGCGATTCATGCCGCAGTTTTTCAAAAAACTGGGTTAAATGATAAAGCCATCGCTGAACTCAAGCTCAAGTACGAAAAACTTCAAAAAAAGGTCGATCCACTCACTGCTCAGATGGAGGGCTGTCGAGCATTGTTAATAGATAGCGAGATTTCCGAGGCATTAAAGCTATTCTCGACAGCTTTGCGTGATTACACCGTCTTTTGTCAACTCATTGAGGATGTCGGTGCAGCTTTGAAGCCTCTAAAACTGGGTGCCGAAAATCCACTCCTCATCGATCCAAGTCAGCCAACTCTGCTCTTTTCGGCACTCGATCAACTCTACAATCAAGCAGTGGACAAAAATCTCACTTCAGAAGAGGCGCGCAACCGACTGGTCGATATGGAAAAAACACGAACTGGCGCGATCAAAGCTCGACAGGAAACTAAATTTCAAAAATCTGTTGGGGAGACTCTTGAAACGGAAAAGAGTTTCTGCCGGATTATTTCCCACTTTGCCACTCATTACCGTCAGAATGAAACTCAGATCAAAGATGCGTTACGGAAAAAAGGGTATAGCGACTTGGAGGTTGCTTATCTTTTTGGCCACTTCTCTGAGGCTGCCAAAGCATCAGAAGAGATGCAGAAAGGGTTGGAGGAGGTGCAAACTCTCTCTCTTGATGGAGGTGAAGTAGAAGCGATGGATCGCTATGCACGGTTGATGGAGGATGTATATCCCTCCTATTGTGCTGTGATGCAAAGAGGAATATTTGCTCACAGTGAAGCAGTTTCTAGAAACGTTCAGGGAATTTTTTTTAGTGACGTCCGAGATGTCCTTGCAAGCTATAAACTCGTTCCCCAAGAGCCTGGCCATGAGTTAAGTTTTGAGGATTTCGACACTCTGATGTCGGTCTCCACTCAACGTCTGCCTCGACACAAGATGCTCTACGAAGCCGCCATGAAGGAGGCTAGAGCAAAGCCGGAGGAGGGTAAAGTTGCTCTTTTGGAATCGGCTCTTACGCTTATTGAGGCCAATAACTCTGCTGTAAACAAAGCTATGGTTCAGCTTGGTAGATTAACTGATGAAGGGGTGCTGCCTCCGGTGTCACGAGCTCTAACGCAGAATTTAACCGACAAGGAAGTAGCGCCATTCAAAGCCCTTTACGCTGAGCAGGCAAAGGTCATAGGTCCGATCTACAAGGGGTGGTTAGTTACATTGGTAGAGAGTGATCCTGCCAGGCAGCGAGCCTGTCGAGCTCAGTTAAGACAATTGGTCCTAAAATCTCTGTCGCAGTTGAAAAAAGTCGACCAAAGCCTAACAAGGGCCGGTGTATTAGAGCAGCTGAAGGGTATGGAGAACGAGCAAGTGCAAGATTTCAGACAGTCGATGGTCGACAGAAGCCATTTCGTCTACGATCTTCTGGAGGATCTCCATATTCAGATGAAATATGAGCCTCACACTGTCGATCGCATTCTCGGAGATTCGATCCTTTTGGTTCAGATGGAAGCCAAAGGGGTGACACGGAAAGAGTTGTCTCAGTTTGGCAGGCTCTACGATAGATATATGAAGGAATTTGAACCGCTCTTTCTAGCAAAAGGGGCTCTCGATGATGATCCTGACAATTTCCAGCTTCAAGAGACGCTAGCGCGAACCTATAAAAAACAGCTTCCCAAATTAAATAGAATCGCTGAACAGATGAAGATGTCCCAGATCAAAAAGTTAAGCGATGCTGTAAAAGCAATTCCTGAAGCCGATCCCGAAGTGCTTGCCATACTTCCAGCGAAACAAAGAGAGTTAATAGAAAGGCGCCAAGCAGCTCTGAAGGGCATTCCAGACTATTCGGCTCACCTCAAAGAGATGGAGGTTTTGGTCGGAGAGGTGCAGAGGGATGTTCACCTAGGAATGACCGGTGATAGAAATTTCATCCAGAAATTGTTGATTAGGGCTAAATTTATAAAAGATTCGGCTTGGAAACGCACTCTTTCTTTAAGCGGTGTTGATGAAAAGGATCTTAGAGATCTGAATCGGTTCCATGACACTCTGACCGAATTGGTAGGGCCCATCCAAGAGGTGGCAAGGCAAGTGGAAGCTGAGCCAGGTAATGCGAAAGCACGAAGAGAGCTCAAACGGCTTGGGGAAAGTCAAGCGAGAAAGCTTGGCGACTGGATGAATCGTTTTGTCTTATGGGGCGGACTCGATAAGGTAACACAGTGTCAACAGGCGATCGACGGCTATCTCAAACAGTTGAGAAGCCGCAGAGAACAGCTGCAAGTAGCAATTGACCTTTCACATACCAAGGAAGGGATAGTGCTGTTGGGAAAGGAGATGTTTTCGAGGAATGAACTCGACGAAGCCATCGCTCAGCTCGAACGAGCGAGGGTCGCCTTCGCTATCGGGACAAGAATAGATTTCCTTGGCGATCTCGGTGGACGCCTAGAACGAAGCGAAATTTAAGATTGCGCGGTGACTCGTAGCGTCGAAAGCCTATAGAAAAAATTTCAAGAGCATGACATTGTGGCCTGCGTGCAGTATAGTTGATTAAATCTAAGATGAGAAAATCGATCCGAATCTTTTAGCTGGGAACTTTGCGTTCGAACTCGGTGACTTACAAAAGTCACCTTCGTTCTCCACGCTTC
>JAAKFT010000091.1 GCA_011064935.1 Chlamydiota bacterium
CCAAACACTAGGCCGCTTCCATCTCTTTGCCAACCTCGAGGCGTCGTTTGATAGCGCCAGAAGCCAGCGCATTCTAGGCGAAGGCGGACTCACCTACAATTTCTAACTCCAATGTTGTGTAGCAAAAAATTGATGAAGACTAACTAACCTGAAGTTCAGGTTAACTAAGCTGAGCCTTCATCTTGGCAATCAGATCTTTCTGAGCTAGATCGACAGCGCCACGGATGCCGCTCTTGAGGGCTGCTTGGTCTGAGTAACCATGACATTTAACAACAAGACCATCGACACCACAGAGCAAGGCTCCCGGATGGACGGAGTAGTTGAATTTCTGGGTAAGACGAGAGATAATCGGCTTAATCGCAAAGTGATTGAAGTTCTCGGCGAGATAGTCGGAAAGGAAAGCAGAGGCACCCTCACAGGTCTTCAAGAAAACATTGCCCGTAAATCCATCGGTGACGAGGACATCGACCTTTCCATGAAAGACATCTTTACCCTCGATATTTCCTAGGAAACACCCCTCATTCTGGGCGAAATGATCCTGCAAGGACTGAAAGGCAACTTTCACCTCTTTGGTTCCCTTGCCCTCTTCCACTCCAATGTTGAGCAATCCGACGGTAGGCTGCTCGATCCCTTGAATATTCTGCTTGTAAATCACTCCCATACGAGCGTAGTCGATGAGATGGTGGGGTTTAAACTGAACGTTAGCCCCTACGTCGAGAACCGCTACTCCCCCTTTTTGGGTGGGCAGCATGACAAGAAAGGCGGGACGGTCAATAGAGGGAAGCATGGAGAGATTGAGGATCGAGTTGGCGATCAGAGCTCCTGTGTTGCCAGTAGAGACGAGACCGTCGATTTGCTTCTCTTTTAGGAGCCGCATGCCGATGGCCATGGAAGAGTTTTTTTTGCGCCGGACCGCTAAAAGTGGAGAGTCCTCCATGGTGATGGACTCTTCGGAAGGAATCACTTCGATCCCTTGATCCTCTGGGACAGCTCCGGGCTCAGCAATGACGACAAGAGTACAGGAAGGATCTATCTCCCTACGTACTTGTAATACCGCGTCAAAAAGCAGTTCCGGAGGCTGATCCCCTCCCATCAAATCAACGGCAAGCTTCATAATTTACTCCGAAGCCCCATCTTTTTTTACAACTGATCGGTTTTTGTAGTAGCCGCAAGAGGGACAGATCCTGTGAGAGACACAGAGGGTCTCACAATTTGAACAGGGTGCTGTATTGATCGGTTTTTTGGCGTGATGAGCCCTTCTCGAATTCTTGCTAGCATTTGACTGACGATGTCTTGGTACTGCCATAATATTTTATCTCCTACAATTCTGAAAAAGGATTATGGAGGTCCTTTTTCGATGTAAATTTTTCTAACACTTTACGTTCTGGGCAGTGGCCTTCATTGCACTCCACCGTGTGAGGCAGCTCAAGGAGAAGGGACTCTCGTATGAGCTCTTTGAAATTAAAGATACCCCCCTTGATCGCTCTCATCTCCACGGTCTGGGTAAACTCAGGAATTTCCAATTTGACCTGCACACCGGTATTGCAAATCGCACAAGGCATCGTCGCCTCTGCAGCCAATGAGAGGTGCAAAACGAGGAGATCCCCAGCGATATAGGTTGCCCCATGGACCTCTACGGGCCTCTCAAAGGCCAGCTCATCCTCATGGATATCCATGAAATCAGAAGAGAAGCACTCATCGATACTCTCCCGACTTCCATCCCGAAGATGGTCAATATAAATATTGAAACGCTTATCCATGAAACTCTGCCTAATACCCAAACTTAACCTCAGAAGTTTATAGGAAAAAAGCTTTTAGCACCACTAATTTCACTTGGAAAGATGGGGATCTTGCGGTATACTTTTGCCTGAAGGTAATTGAAAAAAACAGTTATACCATTTGTTTGGTATCAAAACTCGACACGGACAAAATTTAACGGCGTTACTCAAGATGTCTTTTCTTCCCCCTATTGAAGGGCTATTAAAAAAAAGCTTATCGGCACATTCCAATCCTTTTCACCCCCTGTTCTATAACTTAGCAACGCCACTCCGTGTTCTACCGAAGGTATTTCGATGGACAACGACATTCTACTCAATATTGAATCTAAGGAGACTCGCTATGCGCACTTGCGCAATGGCATTTTGCAAGATCTAATCATCGAGCGAAAAAAAGCGCGGCAGATTACGGGAAATATATATCGCGGCCGGGTCACTAATATTTTACACAACATCCAATCGGCTTTTATCGATATTGGCGAAGGCGAAAACGGCTTTATCCATATCTCTGATATTCTGGAGAATACGAAGAAGTTCGAACAGCTCTTCGACATGGAGTTTGACTTCGATGAGGAGAAGCCGACCAAGGCTGGCTCGAAGAAAAAGGTCGAGATTGAAGAGGTGTTGAAGATGGATCAGCCGGTGCTGGTCCAGGTGATCAAAGAGCCGATCGGTTCCAAGGGGGCTCGGCTCACCTCAAACATCTCGATTGCGGGGCGTTATCTTGTGCTGCTACCCAACTCCCCTCACCGTGGAGTCTCTCGCAAGATCGAAGATAGACGAACGCGAGATCGGCTAAAAAAGGTTATCCGAGCTTTTGAGATGCCTCATGATATGGGACTGATCTGTCGCACAGCTAGCGGTCAGGCGACGACCGACATGCTGGTCGATGAAGCCAATGAACTTTTGGCCTCTTGGCAGCAGGTGATGAAGAAATTTAACAACTCTTCCAAGCCGACGCTTCTCTTTGAAGAGTCGGATATCATCAAGCGAGCTGTCATGACAGCTATCGACAAGAAATATGACCGTCTGCTCGTGGATGACCATGTCACTTTTAGAAAATGCAAGCAGATCTGCCAAAAATTTAGCTACGAACATCCTCTACGCATTGAATACTATCGCGACAAAGTGCCTATGTTCGAGCGTTTCAATGTAGAAAAAGAGATTGAGAAGGCAACACGTCGAAAAATTTGGCTCCCAAGTGGAGGATATCTTTTCTTCGAAAGAACGGAGGCGATGCACACGATCGATGTCAATACTGGGCGAAGCAGCACTTCCGTAACCGATGTCGAAGAGACACTAGTACGCGTCAATCTCGAAGCTGCCCAGGAGATTGCGCGCCAGCTGCGTCTCCGCAATCTCGGAGGGTTGGTGATCGTCGATTTTATCGATATGCGGACAAAAAAAAATCAGCGACGTGTTCTAGAGAGACTCAAAGAGTGCATGAAGGGAGATCCAGCGAAAAGCACGATTTTGGGGATGAGCGAATTTGGGCTGGTCGAGATGACGCGCCAGCGGAGCCGAGAGTCACTGGTTCAAACCCTCTTCGCTCCCTGCCCATACTGTCAGGGCAGCGGTATGATAAAGAATTTTGAGAGTACGGCGATTGAGATTGAGAGAGCTTTGAAAAAGGTTACGGGAGTTATGGAGCAGTTTGGGCTAAAATTGATCGTCCACCCCCAGCTCAATGCTTATTTGGAATCAGGGGATGATAAGGAGTATCTCCTAGAGCTGGCCAAGAACCTCAATGCTGCCCTCGCATTTGAGGCCTCTGACGAACTCCATCTCAATGATTTTGTCTTCTTTTCCACTGTCAGCAAGAAAAGAATTGAGGTATAAAAACCTTGATGAAAAGTGATGATTAATCAAACATTCATAGGACTATGGATTTTTTAACAGCCTTAAGACAAGCCCTCGACGAGAGAGTCATCACGGACCAGATCTATGCCTACTTTGAGGAGCTCTATCGGAGTTATGAGCGGACGTTCGAGAGGGATGGTCTCAATATCGCTACTCACCAAGATCTCTTTAAAACCTATCTTGAGAAAGTCGAAGAGCAGCTCAAAACGCCCTACCACTTTGAGCCTTTTCATAAGAGAGTGACCGCTCCATTCGATTTCTACCGTTTTGGGGTCGATTTTTTTCGTCCTCTGATGGATCTTGAAAAATCATCGATCCAGAAAGTAGAGATTTTCCAAAAAATACGCCGTCAGATTGCAGCCAAAGAGAATGTGATTCTCCTTGCCAACCACCAAACGGAGATCGACCCTCAGCTGATGAGTGTTGCCTTTGAGAAGATAGACCCTCTCCTTGTCGCCGAGACCATTTTCGTTGCCGGCGATCGTGTGACCAAAGATCCCATGGCTATCCCCTTCAGCATGGGAAGAAACCTTCTTTGTATTTACTCCAAAAGACACGTCGCGATACCCCCAGAAAAAAAAGCCGAAAAGCTCGAGCATAATCAACGTGCTATGAGGGTACTCCGAAGACTTTTCGATGAGGGGGGCAAGTGCATCTATGTCGCTCCAAGCGGAGGCCGGGATCGACCAGGAGCTGATGGAACTGTCGAAGTGTCTCCATTTGATCCCAATAGCGTAGAGATATTTCGACTCATTACCAAACGGTCTTCAAAACCCGCCCATTTCTATCCGATGGCTCTAGCCACCTATGACACCATGCCTCCTCCAAAAATCATCGAACTGGAGCTAGGCGAGTGGAGAAATGCCAATCGAGCCGGCGTCCAGTTCTCCTTCGGTGATGAGGTAGATATGGATAACTTCCCTGGACACGAGCTAAAAGATCGTCCCGCCCGTCGAGAAGCTCTTGCTTCCCATATCTGGAATTTGCTAAAAACTGAATATGCTTCTTTTTGAACTTTTTTGAGTTGCTATGAATATCAAAAGTCTCTTTCTCTCTTTCCTTTTGACATCCTCTCTTTTTGCCCATGAATACTCGATTGTAACAGATCAATCCGGCCTACGGATTTCAACTCCTTCTCTTTCGGAGAGAAAGACAGGAAAACTACGCCTCGAAAATGGCCTCGAGGTCTACCTCATCTCTGATCCAGGCAGTCACGAGTCAGGAGCTGCCCTCGCTGTAGACGTAGGCACTTGGGACGATCCTAATGAGCGGCCTGGCATGGCCCACTTCGTCGAGCATATGCTCTTTATGGGCAATGAGAAATACCCCGATGAATCGGAGTACCAACGTTTTTTGGATGAACATGGCGGCAATCAAAACGCTTTTACTGCCGCCGACAAAACAGTCTACATTTTCTCCGTCGCCAATGAGGGATTTGAAGGAGGTTTAGACCGCTTTGCCCAGTTTTTTGTAGCACCTCTCTTTAATCCTTCGGGCGTTGCAAGAGAGTCCGAAGCGATCGATCAAGAGTTTTGCAGAAATGTCCCTCTAGACTTCTGGCGTGCTTATTATGTGAAAAAAGAGCTCGCCAACAGTGACCATCCCTGTCACCGCTTCTGTATTGGAAATCGCGAGACTCTCTCCCATATCTCTCATGACGAGCTTATGGAGTGGTACCACGACCATTACAGCGCCAATCTGATGCATCTGGTCGTCCATTCCGCGCTTCCTCTCGAGGAACTTCAGGAACAGGTGGCCACGATTTTTTCAGAGATCAAAAACAAGGACAAAAGCCCCAACCACTTTCCAATCCCCCTTCTCTCCGCAGAGACGACGGGAAAGCTGGTGGCGATCACTCCGATGCGAGAGGTCCAAAAGCTGGAACTCACCTGGGAGCTCCCCGTTGACTTTGGAAGAGATAAAGAGGTCCGTGCGGATGATCTCGCTAGCTACATCCTCGGCCACGAGGGGATCAACAGCCTGCTGGCTCAGCTAAAAAAAGAGCAGCTGGCAGAATCATTGGCTTGTGGAAGAGAACCCTGTGGAAGAGATCAACACTGTTTTACCATCTCTGTCAATTTGACGACCAAAGGAGTGAAAGAGTATGAAACGGTGATCGAACGGTGCTTCGAAGCAGTAGCTGCTTTGCAAAAGAGTGGTATTCCAAAGTACGTATTTGATGAGATCCAGAGAAAAAATCAGCTCGAATATACCTTTCAGCAGAGAAAAGATATTTTTACATCAGTGACTCAGCTGGTAGTACAAATGACGGACGAGCAGCTGGAGACATTTCCCAAAAAATCTCTTCTCCCGACTCAATTTGATGAAACGAGAGTCAGCCAATTTCTCGAGCTTCTCTCTCCGAAAGAATGCCATTTCACGCTAATTGCAAACCCCCAGCTCACTCGGGTAAAAACGGCCAAAAAAGAGAAGTGGATAGGCGCCCACTACGGCCTCTTGCCCATCGCTGAGCAGAAACTAGATTCTTGGGCTAAACTCTCCCCCAACCAAGGGATCTGCCTCCCCTCTCCAAACCGTTTCCTCCCTGAAAACCTTTCTTTGGTGAACACTGAGGAGGAGGAGGAGGAGAGTCCCAAACTGATCTACGAAAAGGAGTCAGGGAGAGTCTATCACTGCTCCGACTCCCGCTTTCTTGTGCCAGAAATTACTTGGTATCTAACTCTTAAAACTCCCGAAATCAAAGACGAAAACGCCAAGTCCACCGTTCTAGCCGATCTCTACTGCCACGCTGTCCATGAGAGACTCAATGCCTATGGTTACGAGGCCAAATT
>JAAKFT010000092.1 GCA_011064935.1 Chlamydiota bacterium
CGCTGGAACGTGGGGTGTTGGGAGGGGATCGCGGAAGCGATCAAAGGTCACAGCCCCGCGTGGAGGCGTTGGCCAAAGGCCTTCGCTGGAACGTGGGGTTATGCGGATATATTAGAGGTCGCGCCGCGGTAGCGGCGCAACAACGAAGCAATTCGGAGATTCGGGCACGCGGGCACGGGCACGATTTTTTCTTACCTATTTGTTGAAATCGGCGTAAGAAATGTATCAGCCGATCGCTCTAGGACATAAAAAAAACTTGGGGGATTTCCCCAAGCTTTTTGTCTGTGATTATCGAAAACTTTCGAACTATGCTTTTTTTGCTTTTCTAGCATCATTTCTAGCATCATTTCTAGCTCGAACTCCAGCAGCAGTACGAGCTCTATATGTCTGGGTAGCAGCTGCAGCAGTTTGGCTTCCTGAAGAAGGATTAGGGGCTGATTTTTCAGACGAGACCGTTCCTTTGCCAAAAACAGCTTTAAGTCCCTCGCTCCACATTACTTCGGCTTTTAAGAGATTCTCGACTTTATCCACGCCAGCAAATTCTTCGGGTGGCTTGTTATCTCTTATTCCTAGGATAGCGTAGGCAATTCCACCTATCAGTGTTAATTCTATTAATCCCCGCTTAAACTGCTTTTTCCAGCCAGCATAGGTATCTGTTCCAGTGAGAGCCCTTCCAACACCATATCCTTTCGCTTCTAGCTGATCCGCACCTTGGGCGACCGTTCTTCTGACACTTCTCACAACTTGTTTACCAGCTTGTTTACCTTTTGCGAATAGTCCCTCGCCATCTGATTTTTTATGACCAGGAAGAGTGCCGTTTTTCAAGTGCTCCATCGCTTCGCGGTGAACCTTACTGAATTTTGGTTTTAGGTCAGTATAATACAAATGCTTAACTAGATAGTACCCAGACACACCAATTCTCAATAGCCCCACAATAGGAGATGCAATGGCGTAAATAGCATGAGCTCCTACTTGCTGAGCGGTTGAGTCCCACGCGTCAGGTTGTGGAATAATAGGCATAATTTTACCTCAGTGTTGTATTTTGTTTAATTACTCTTATATTATAACTTATAAAGTTGGACATTTCAATTATTAAACTTATTTTTACAACGCGCGCTGATTTAAAATAGTTTGTATTATTTTCTAATCAGAACTCTTTGGGGTGTTCGATTGCTTTCGCGAGAGGATAGAGGCTGTCGTTCCACTTCCAGCTCTCGAGGAACTGATCGCAACCAAAGAGATTGCCCGACTCGCTTGTAGCCCCAGCAAAATCCCTCAGGGTCCAGAGGAGCGGGCCCACAAAGGGTAAAAAGATCTCCGACAACCCTCTCGCCAGTTCTCTCCACAAAATTGCTGTCATTCTACCGGAGGCTGCATGGGCGGCTCCTACGCATGCTGCGTTTAACGGAAGTGTAAGTTGATCTTCTGAGTATTTTCCAAAGCTCCTAAGCCGATCTAATATTTGTTGTTTCTGGGCCATGGTAACGCTCAAACACTCTCTAGCGCCTTCATGTCGGCCATCCCTATCCTCTCCAGCATCTACAACAGAGAGAATGTCACCCAAGTACTTTTGGATCTTGTGATGATGGAACAAATTGCGCACGGCATAGGCTGTTCTCGCAGCGCCGATGGTAAAACTTACGCCAGGAACCGTCACATAAGTGGTAGAACCAACGATGTGGGGTATACTTTTTTTACTAAAATTGGATACATATGCAGCAGCACTCATTTGTTGTCTCCTTGGTGAAAGGGAGCAATGATAAGCGATGCGCTCTTAATAGAAAATTATTATTTCAGCCTAGGTTGTTTCTACGTCGCCAATGAATGAGAGGTAGGCTGCTTCATCCATGAGCTTTTCGTATTCGGGAGGATGGGTGATTTTGAGTTTGAAGAGCCACCCCTCTTTTTCCGCCGACTGGTTGACCTTTTCTGGCGACTTCGCGAGAAGTTTATTCACTTCGGTAATTTCTCCGGACATGGGTGAGTAGATATCGGCAGCTGCCTTGGAAGATTCGATCACGACCGCCTCTTCATTGGCTCGGATCTGATGACCGATACGTGGCAGCTCGATGTAGACGATCTCTCCAAGCTCTTTTTGTGCATAGTTGCTGATGCCTACGATAGCATGATCGCCATCGATCGAGACCCATTCATGTGACTCTGTATATTTCATATTTACTCCTTAGTCAGTTTCAAGCTTGCCCAAGCGGAGGGGTGTTGTTCTATGGAAAAATCCTCTGAAGAGGCTGAAAAGTGTTGGGGGTTATCATCGTAGCGATTGACGCGATAGGTAAAGCCGATCCGATCAAACTGAGAGGGATCATAGCCATGGAGCACCTCAGCGGGGATAAAGAGCTGGAGGGTATATCTCTTTCGCTCACGTTCACAGGCGACATAAAACAGTGAACCGTCACAAAGGTCGTGGCTATCGTCGGTGCGGAAGCGGGTCGCCTCGCCGGCTTGGACGCTCTCTCCATTGGTTTGAACGGGAAGGGGGAGAAAGTAGAAGTGGTGGCAGAAACGGGTATTGGAACCACTGGTCTTGACATCACGGGTGTCGATGAAAAATTCTACTGAGTCGCCGGCGGTGAAGTCGGGGAAAAAGGGTTCGATCGACGATCGTGAAACTCGAATGGTGGCGGTGATCCCCTTTTTGCTCCATCCAAGAGCCACTTCTGCAAAGGTTTGATCGCCTGTCAGATCGGAGAGATCTGGAAGGAGGTATTTTTTAGGGAGATGGAGCTCTTTTCTGCCAGAGTAGTGGTGGCAGTTGGCTCCAAGGGCAAAAAAGTGGACCGGTGTCAGAGGTTCAAGCTCTTCAAGCATTATTTGAATCAATGAGCTTGAGGATCTCATCCATAAAGTAGAGCTTGGCCTCTTTGGAGAGCAGATCCTGGGTTTGTATGACTTTATCCATAGGAATAGAGCGATCGATTTTGCTTTCGACAAAACGATAGAAATAGGCTCCCTCTTTTTGAGAGACTTCGATCGATGAGAATGCTTCGCTTCTATCGAGCTCATCCAATGAGACTAGAGTGTTCTCAGCTCGGGTGAGGGTCTCCATTTTTTTTCGAGGCTGGAAGAGCCCTTCTTTATCACGCTCATTTCTGAGATGGTAGGCAAAGCGGTAGGGCACCATTTCCTCTTCAAGCTTGTCAGCAGCGATGCTCTCTTTGATGAGCCCTTGAGCCTGGCCATCGACATAGATGGCCTGGATCAGTTCGGAGCAATCAAAGTCGGCGGTAGAGATCGCACTCTCTTTGAGAGCGTCGACAAAGGAGATCACCTCTTTTTGACCTGGCCTTTCTTTAACCGCAATGTTGTAGAAGGTTTTGCCATCTTGAGAATAGGAGAGCAGCTTCTCTTCGCTTTCGAGTTTTGTTCTCAGCGCAGCGAGATCATCGATCCCTTCCAGGGGGGATTTCTCTTGCAAGGTGCGTAGAAAGAGCTTCTTCTCCTCCCCTTTTTCTGCAGCGAGGGCAGATTCAATCCATTCGGGATGTCCATCGGCAATCTGTTCTCTAGCGAACTGATCGACCCGATTTCTGGCTCTCTCATCCTGTTTTTCCAACAGGGCAAAGCGCGCATCGCGTGTCTGGGCTTTTTCGCTTGCAATCTCTGGAAAGTGTCCCTCGATCTTTGGCCAGTTCTCCTCCAAGAGTTCCCACTCCCAGGTCTCTTTGAGACTCACCTGTGCATGCAAGCTCTGCTTTGTCACTTTCGCTACTTGGAGAGTGAAATTCTCTCCCACGAGATGGGGCGCGCGCTTTTCGACCAGTTCGACAGGATCGATGGCCTCGGGAAGGGCGAGAGGATTGTTGCGAGAAGGGGCCACTCCTTGGAGATAGCACTCGAATTGCTTGAGCTCGTCGATAGTTTTGAAACGAAGCTCTTGAGGAAGCTCATAGAGCTCGATGGTCGCATACTCATTGGCAAAAGCGCCATATTTGGACATGACCAGTGTATCTACCATCGCTGCGGAGCCTACATCATCAAAGAGTCTTCTGAAGAGAAGGACGTCTTCCCAGATCTTGACCACATTCTTCTCATCAAAACCCATTTGTCTGAGATATTGCTGGTAGAACTCATAGCCATTGGCGACGGGGCTACGTAGTTGGTCCTTGACACTTTGAAAGGTCTTTTCGCTGCGATAGAGAAGATCGGCGATCACTTCATCTTGGGTGACCTGATAGCCGCGCTCTCTAGCTACTGCAGCTGTCTGGATAATGAATTTTGAGAGATCTTCGATAAAGGCGGTGCCAAACCAGTCGGTAAGATCGCGATAGCCGAAGAGGGCGAGATTGTCGCGAAGGAGGCGGAAATCGCGGGGGATATTGGGATATTCATTTTCTTGGTAACGCAGAACCTGGGTGAGCATCTGCGCTGGAAATCGGAGCTCGGCAAGGAAGAGGGCGGCGCGGGCATCAAAAGCCTCTTTGCTTGTTGCCGAATCAAAACTCTGCAGATGGGAGAGATTGTCTGAAATATCTGGCGCAAAGAGCGACCAGATCTGTTTGGCGGAGAGAAGCGGCGCGCTGGGATGGATGTAAGGACGGAAATTCTTTTCTTTCTGCAGTCGGCTCTCTAGCTCTTGTTTGGTCGGTTCGCTAACCAGCCGATAGGCCATTCCGGTTTCGAGAAAATCTTTGCTGATCACGCCATCGTTGAGGAAGTTGGCTCCGCCGCCGCGAGAAGAGGACTCCAGCGAGAGAAACTTGGACATCTGTGCGAGATAGGAGCGGCGCACCTCTCTCCCTCCACGAGCTTGGAAGGCGGTTGGATCTTCTACACGCTTGCTAGGGGCAAAGGCCTGATAGGTGCCGAAAAAAGCAAAGCTGCAGACGATGATAACGGTGGTAAAGAGGAAGAAAAACTTCTGATATTTTCTAAAAAAACTAAGCATAATAGCGATGGTACCTAAACTGGATTTCTAAAATCAAGAATCAAATAAAACTGTGGAACTGTTTCTGGGTTCTGCCGAGGTAGGCGGTCAAAGGGTTGAAATACCACTCTCTGGCATCCTTGGGGTTGACGGGAAGCGATAGGCTTCTATCTCGCTCGAGCACTTTGAGTGTCTGCTCGGCAATTTCAGGAGAGTCGATCACAAGGACGATTTCATAATCTTTTTCATCACTCTTCAAGCCGAGATTATAACTTCCAATCAGGGTGTAGTGTCTGTCAATAACCATCACTTTCTTGTGATAGACAATATCCTTGACGTGGTACTCGTAAATCTTGCTCTTTTTGAGTGGCGCATCTATGCAAGCCCGAAACTCCCACAAAAAATAGTTGCGGCCGTAGAAGATCGGGACATAGTTGATCCGGTTAGCCCAACAGAACACCGCATTGAAAGAGGGGGAGAGGTCGTTGATGCCGTTGGAGATAACCGTCAGGTCAACCTTGCGATTCGCGGCACTCATGCAGGCATCTAGCACATTCTGTGTGGGATTGAAGTAGAGGTTGGCGATGGTAATCTCTGATTTCGCGAGATTGATCAGCCGCTCATACTCTTGGCTGATTTTATTTGGGGAGTGCATCGGTCCGCTGTACAGCAGTTTGACGTGAGAGGTGTTGACCAAATCTTCCGAAGTCTCAAATCGCTCAACAAAGGGGCGTCGCATACCATCGACTGGTTTGTAGTGGGTCTTATCTTTGAACTCTTCGGGATCCGAGATGAATTTGTGGTAGGACTTTTGGGCATAATCTTCCCACATGGCATAGAGCTTATAGAAGAGGGTGCGGAGTTCTTTGACAATCGGTCCCCTGCCGACCAGATCCATGTCTCTCGATCCAAGAGGAAACATCTCCCCTCCGACCATTTTCTTTCGATCCCGCTCGGGCGTATAGGTGCCTTCGGTGCAGAGCATCTCCTCGAGGTTAGTCCCACCAGCGGAAAAGTATGTCTCATCCACGATGACACACTTGACGTGGTTTTCGATATGGCCACAGTCCGGGAGCAGATTGACGACATTGGCTGAGAGTTGAAAGTGAAAGTTTTGGGGATATTTCTTCTCCATCTTGTGGATGGTGGCTCGATCCGCGTCCTCTAAGAGTATCGAGGAGCTGAGAATGTAGACCTGCAGCTCAGAACACTCTTGCATTCTCACATCAATGGCCGCTAGAAGATCGAGAAAGATCTGACCTCCGCAGAGGCAACCTGAAATCTCAAGAGTTTGCTCTGCTTGGCTAATGAAATCGAGATCCCAGTAGAACATCTCCAGACCATTCTCGCAAACGATCAGTGCGTTCTCTTCTTCAAAGTTGGCCATCAAAGAGGGGGCCAGAGCGAGGAAGAGAATCAATAGACCTCTTTCGAAATTTGCTTTGTTTGATAAAATTAGCAATTTTTGTGCAGATTTGAGGCAAAATTTTGAGAGCATGTGTAAACACATGGTCGATAAATTTTGTCGCAAAGATG
>JAAKFT010000093.1 GCA_011064935.1 Chlamydiota bacterium
GAGGTATCTCAACGCCTCGCAAAAAAATAGCGAAGCCAAGAAGAAGATTGAGAAAGCTGCCTTGCATCTCGAAGGGATCGCTGAACGGGCCTCCCCCATTCAAATTCCCCTGAAACGAACGCGGCAGGTCATCCAAGAGTATCGAGACGCCTCGGCACGACTCAACTACTTGACGCAGCGAAGAGAGTGGCTGGAAAAAGAGAGCGGCAGACTCTATGTCATTGTTCCGGCGCTTTTGCGTTCCTTCCACTGGGAAGATGATGCTGGAGGGGATCAGTCCATCAACAAATATGTCTCTTGGTGGCAGTTGACCCGCATCAACCGCAAAGATCTTGTGGGCAGCCTGCTCTTTGGTATTCGTATCTCTGTCGTCATCGGCCTCTCTGTGGTGGTGCTCTCTTTGCTGATCGGTATCCCACTCGGCACCGTATCTGGCTACTTCGCTGGCAAAACCGACATTGTGATCTGTCGTGTAATAGAAATTTGGGAGGCGATGCCTACCTTTTTTATGCTCCTTCTCATTGTTGCCATCACGCAGAGCAAATCGCTTTTCTTAATCATGGGGGTTTTGGGGATCTTTGGATGGACCGGATTCGGCCGTTTCATTCGCGGCGAAGCACTCAAGCAGAGAAACCTGCCCTATGTGCTCGCCTGCAAAAATCTAGGCTTTCGTCATTCTCGGATCATGTTTTCGCACATCCTTCCCAATGCCATTCCGCCGATCCTCACCCTTCTTCCCTTCTCCATGATGGCTGCCATTACCAGCGAAGCGGCTCTCTCCTTTCTCGGTCTAGGCGAAGAGGGATCGACCTCCTGGGGCGTCCTTATGAGTGAGGGGCGATCGGTCTTTCCGGGAGAGAGCTATCTGCTCTGGCCGCCGGCGATTATGCTGACGCTGCTTCTTGTCTCGATCGCTCTGGTAGGCGATGCTTTAAGAGATGCAATCGACCCTAAATTGCGCCAGTAATATTAATGGAAGAAAATAAAGTTGCAAACTCGAGCCGCCTAACGCGCCATCTTCGAGCTATCCTTTCTTGTTCATATTTAAAAATATGAGCTTCGAAACGATAACCCAAATCTGTCACGCTATCCGACCCGATTTTGCAACTTTATTTTCTTCCATTAGTATAAATTTTCTAAGAAAAAATAGTGCGAAGAGCATAGAAAAAGAGAACGGCTAGGACAGCGCCGGCCGGCAAGGTCACCACCCAAGAGATAAAAATATCGCGTATGGTGATGAGATTGATAGCCCCGATGCCTCGAGCTAATCCAACCCCTAAAATCGCGCCGACAATCACATGAGTCGTCGAAACAGGAAGACCCAGCTTGGTGGCTAAAATCACGGTGGTGGCGGCGCCAAAACTGGCTGCAAAGCCTCGAGAAGGAGTAAGCTGGGTGATCTTTTTACCGACAGTCTCGATGACCCGCCAACCCCAGGTTGCAAGCCCGATAACGATACCCGCACCGCCGAGCAGAAGAAGCCAGACAGGCACAGTACCCGCGTCAATGATGGGAACCCCTCGTAATACATTCACGATCGCTGCCATTGGACCGATCGCATTGGCCACATCGTTTGAACCATGGGCGAGAGCCATAAAACAGGCGGTGATGATCTGCAGATAGACAAATATCTTTTCAACGGGTTGATATTCGGAATGGGCCATTCGCACCTCTTCTCCCTCTACATCTGCGGAGAGTTTGGAGACTTCGTCGAGAAGGGTGTGAGCTTTATCTTGAAGCTCTCCCATGGCAGAGGCTTCTAATCGACCCAGATGTTTCTGCACCTTTCGAAGCTCCACTGCTACCTGGAGATTTTGACTAAACTTGGGATCACTGGTGGTTGCGATTCTGCGGACTAAGAAGAAACTTATTATTGCTGAAATCAGTCCGATCAGCAGTGCCGTGCCTATAGTTTCAAAAATGGTAAAATCGACTAATAAACCACTCAGTCCACCAAAAAAGATGATTAAGGAAAGAACAGTGAAGACAAAGAAGACTAAATAGGGGGTTACACGTTTGGCTGCTTCGACGGGCTGAATCTTAAAGAAGATCTTGCGTCGCATAAACGAGAAGATCATATAGGCTATCGCTCCTCCGAGGAGTGGTGAGAGAATCCAGCTCAGGGCAATAGACCCGATCCGCCCCCAGTAAATCGCCTCAACTCCTCCTTCTACGAGACCAAATCCCACCACCGCCCCGACGATGGCATGGGTCGTGGAGACCGGCCATCCAAAATAGGAGGCTATTTGCAGCCAAACACCTGCAGCTAGGAGAGCCGACAGCATGCCATATACATAATCGAGCACATCGTCAGAGAAGATATCGGGGTTAACAATCCCTCCTTCGACTGTCTCAGAAACATTGCCGCCTAAAAAAAAGGCTCCGGCAAATTCAAAGATGGCGGCGATAATGACCGCTTGAAAGAGAGTGAGCGCCCTGGATCCGACAGCGGTTCCGACCACATTGGCCACATCATTGGCACCTATGGACCAGGCGCTATAGAAGCCCGCGAAAAGTGTGACTATCAGAAGAACGAGAGTAGTACCTTCTATCATAAATAATCTTGAACTTCTAACGGAGAATTGACCACATCTTTCGTCGATCCTTTCTCGCCCATATTCTTGAATATGAGCTTCGAAACGATCGACGAAATCTGAAGCTCACTTCCCTTCATAAGTTCAAGATTATTTATGATAAATGGTATGACGCTCATTTAACTTCCAAGGTCATGCGAACACGGTTAGCCAATTTTTCCGAAACATCTGAAATCGCAGCCATTTCATAAATAATTCTCATCCAGAGAAAATAGACAGGAGGTGCCATCGTATCACAGCGACTGCTAAACATTTTTGTGAGTAATTTGCGCTGCAACTGGTCCGCTTCATGTTCTTTGAAAGCTACCTCTTCGACCATCTTTCTGACTTTCTCAGCTTCTAAACCACCAAAAGAACTTTCGATAAGCTCATCGAGCTCCCGGATGATCTGCGATACACTTTGAAAGGCGTCCAGGTTTTTTTCCGAAAAGGCCTGGAACTCTTCTCCAAAAATCGGATCTATCTCAAGATTCCGCAGCGTCAACAAAACAGCAATGTCTTCGGCTCTATCAGCTAAACTGTCCTGCAGTGTCAAAATTTCGAGCAGACTGGCTCTTCCAACGGGTAGAAAGAGACCTGTGGGTAGATTGTTTCGGATATCATTTTTCGAAAGATCGGCTTCATGCTCGAGTTTAGAAATTTCATGCGCAATCGACTCGACAAGTGTGTAATCTTTCTTTTTTAAGGCCTTAAAAAGAGGGGCGATCTTTTCAATACACCGCTTAACTTTGGCCATGTGCGTTTGCAACGGGGCGAAGGGGGAACGCCCAAAAAGACGGGTTAGCGCTCTCATAAACTCCTAAGATTTTAGCTTACTTATATAACACCGAAAGGGATAATGTAAATCACTATGGTGCTCCTCTCGGTTCAAAATCTGACGACCACATTCCTCTTGGAAAGGAGAAAAATCAAAGTTGTCGACAACCTTTCTTTTGAATTGCAGAGCGGCCAAACCCTCGCCCTCGTCGGAGAGTCTGGATGCGGGAAGTCGATGACCGCCCTCTCCATCCTACGCATTCTACCCAAACCTCCAGCGATAGGTTCTACTGGAGAGGTCCTTTTCAAAGAGCAAAATCTTCTCTCCCTCCCAGAGAAGAAAATGCGCAAAATCCGCGGATCGAAGATCGCGATGATCTTTCAAGACCCGATGTCTGCCCTAAATCCTGTATACACCATCGGCTCTCAGCTGCTCGAAGTGGTCCAGCTCCATCTGGGTCTGCAGGGCAAGGAGGCTGAAGAACGGGCCATCGCCGCTCTTGAAGAGGTCAACCTTCCCCATCCCAAGATGCGTATGCGGGAGTATCCCCATCAGATGTCAGGAGGGATGTTACAAAGAGCCATGATCGCCATGGCGCTCCTCTGTGAGCCAGATGTGCTGATTGCCGATGAGCCGACCACAGCCCTAGACATGACGATCCAGGCGCAGATTCTCGTGCTGCTGAGTGAACTTCAGAAAAAGAAAGGGATGGGGATCATTTTAATCACCCACGATATGGGAGTAGTCGCAGAGATTGCTGATGATGTGATCGTCATGTATGCCAGCCAACAGATCGAGCAAGGATCTGTACGACAGATTTTTGACAACGCTGCCCATCCCTATACCCAAGGCCTCTTTCAATCTCGGCCAGACCGCCCCCTGCGCGAGGGAAAACTCTGGACGATCAAAGGCCACGTTCCTCCAATCACCTCCATTCCTCAGGGCTGTTCTTTCCACCCAAGATGCCCTGATGCCATGCCCTTTTGCCATGAGAACCCCGTGCCCCATTTCTCTCTCTCTGCGACGACTCACAAGGCTAGATGCTGGCTTTATGATAAAGATTTAGAACTGAAAATAGAGCTGCCCGATGACGAAACTTCTTGAGGTTACCCATCTAAAAAAATACTTTCCGATCCGTCGCGGGATTTTTCACTCTCATGTCGGCGATGTCAAAGCTGTCGACGGGATCTCGTTTGATATCTCTCCCGGCGAAATTGTAGGCCTTGTCGGCGAATCAGGCTCTGGCAAGAGTACCGCAGGCCTGGCGGTGATTCGTCTTCTTGAGCCTACAAGCGGTCATATTCACTTTATGGGTCACGATCTGGTCTCCTTGAATGCCAAACAGCTCCGAGCTCTCCGTCCATCGGTACAGATGATCTTCCAAAATCCCCTCGTCTCTCTAAATCCCCGCAAAACCATTTTCGAAAATATTGGGGAGGCGCTTCTCTACCACCGATTTGCTAAAAACCGAGAGCAGCAAGTCGCCCAAGTTCAAGAGATCCTCCAGAAGATTGGGCTTCCCCTCACCGCTCTCAGCCAATATCCCCACCAATTTTCCGGAGGGCAGCAACAGCGCATCTCAATTGGGCGCGCGATAGCCATGCATCCCAAGTTAATCATCTGCGACGAAGCTGTCTCCGCCCTTGATCTCTCTGTGCAGGCACAGATTCTCAACCTTCTCTATGATTTAAAGCAGACGTTTAAATTGAGTTATCTCTTTATTTCACACGACCTTTCTGTAGTGCAGAATTTTTGTGACCGCGTGCTGGTGATGTACCGCGGCAAGATTGTGGAAAGAGGAGAAGTCAGAGAGATCTTCAAAAATCCCAAGCATCCCTATACTCAGATGCTTTTTGCAGCGATTCCCAAAAAACATCCTCAGGAAAAGCGGTCCATTCTACCGGTTCAAGTCTTCGCTGATACGACCTCTCCAGGCTGTCCCTTCTTTGGCCGATGCTCGGTAGCAAAACCGGCTTGTGAGCAGTTCTCTCCACCCCTCAAAGAGCTCGCCTCATCGCACTCCTACTCTTGCATTCATTAATATAGTGGTTTAGATGGGGAAGGTGAGGGTGAAGGTGGTGCCTTCGTCTTGGATAGATTTGACACTGATTTTACCCTGATGTTTCTCAACAATACGCTCAACAATCGAAAGTCCAAGCCCCGATCCCCCAAGGCTGCGTGAACGGGTCTTGTCCACCGCATAAAAACGTTCGAAGATATGGTCAAGCGCCTCCGCTGGCATGCCCACGCCTTTATCTCTCACATGCAGAGTAATTTCATGCGGGCCCCTCTCGAGAATGATCGTCACTTCTGCTGGAGGCTTTGAATATTTTACAGCGTTGTCAAGAAGGTTGATGATCGCCTGCAGGAAGAGATCGCTATCCGCCATCAGAACAAAAGGCTCCTCTCCCTTGGGGGCTATCTCTATCTTGGCAGTAGGATGAATAGCTTGAATCGACAGCTTCGCCTGCTCGATTAAATCCACTAAATCACACTCCTGAAGGCGAGCTAAAGGCAACCCCTCTTCTACAGCTGCCAAAGCGAGTAGGTTTTTCACCAAAGTATCCATTCGCTGACAGTTGGCAACCATCATGGTAGTGATCTCTTGAGTGACTTCGCGCGATAGTTCTGGATGGTCGTGAAGGGTTTCAGCAAAGCCGCGAATAATCGTTATAGGAGTTTTGAGCTCGTGGGAGGTGTTGGCGATAAGATCTCTGCCCAGGTCAATGATCTTGTGTAAACTGGTCTTGTCCTGAAGAACCATGATCGCTCCCGCTTCACCTCGTGGTACAGCGATCGCATCAAGATAGCGTTTGGGTTTCTTGTCAGTAACTAAAACGGCGGTAGCCACCTCTCCTTTGGATTGAGCCTCATGGATCAACTGGTGACATTGGGGTTGTTTAGAAAGGGCAAAGCTCTTGCCGAGAAGAATCTCTTTCTCAACCCCCAAGAAATCGGCCGCTATTTTATTGATATATGTCACTGTCATCATCGGATCAATGGCCACGACCCCTTCTCCAAGAGACTCCAAAATCGCAACGTT
>JAAKFT010000094.1 GCA_011064935.1 Chlamydiota bacterium
TTGAAATGGAACTTACAGTCGCGCAGTTTCGGGATTTTATAGGAGATTTTCTTTTGCTTCTCCTTGGCCTCCTTCTTGACCGCCGAGAGCTCTTTACGTAGCTTTTCGTTGAAGGTGATGCGCTCGATAAGCTTCTTTCCAATCTGAGGATTTTGGTGGAGCAGACGGTGGACTGCCTCTTTCACCTCTTGCATAATCGGCGTGCGCAGCTCCGTATTGCCGAGCTTATTTTTGGTCTGTGATTCAAAGACAGGCTCTTTGACTTTCACCAGGATAGTGCCGACGATTCCTTCGCGGACATCCACTCCCTGAAAGTTCTTTTTTGCATACTCGTTCACACCCTTGAGGATCCCTTCTCGAAAACCCGAAAGGTGAGTTCCCCCATCAGCGGTATACTGACCGTTGACAAACGAGAAGTAGCTCTCTCCATAGCTCTGAGTGTGGAGAAAGGCAAATTCGACATGCTGTCCTCGATAGTGGAGCGGCTCATAAATGCGGTCATTCACCACTTCACGGTTGAGAAGGTCGAGCAGCCCCTTCTCGGATTCGAACTTTTCGCCATTGTACTGAAGACAGAGACCCGTATTGAGATAGGCGTAGTTCCAGAGCCTTTTTTGAATAAATTCTTCATGGAACTTGTAATCTTTGAAGAGCTCACTATCGGCAATAAATTCGATATAGGTTCCGTTTCGCTCTTTAGTCTGTTTCTCACTCTTGGATTTCAGCTGGCCTTTTTCAAAGAGGGCTTCTAAAACTCTTCCCTCACGGAAGCTTCGGACCAGAAAGTGGCTAGATAGTCCGTTGACCGCCTTGAGCCCTACCCCATTGAGCCCGACCGAGAACTGAAAGACATCGTCGTTGTACTTCGCTCCCGTATTGATTTGACTGACGCAGTCGATCACCTTTCCAAGAGGAATGCCCCGGCCATAGTCTCGAATCGAGACCATCGAGGAGCGCTGATCCAAACAGATCTTGATCTTGCTGCCGTGCTCCATGATGAACTCATCGACGCTATTGTCGATGACCTCTTTCAGCAAGATGTAGATTCCATCATCGATATGAGAGCCATCTCCCAATCGACCGATGTACATCCCTGGCCGCATCCGAATATGAGTGAGCGCATCAACGGTTTTAACTGCGCTCTCGTCGTATACTTTTTTCTTGGACATGCCTCGGGATTATAGCAACCCTAGCCAGAAAATAACAGACAAGAATTTTCTTTCTTTTCAAAGACAAATTGAGGTATATAAAAACGTTTTTATGCAAATCGGCCTCATAGGAATAAATCATAAAATCGCGGGTCTCAGCTTCCGCGAACGGTTCGCTAAAGTCTGCCAAACCCTTTTTGGTATGGCTCACTCCCGCCTCCAAGTTGTCCTTCTCTCCACCTGCAATCGCACCGAAATGTACTTCAGCTCTCCCGATCTTGCCAAAAGCCATAGTACTCTCTTGAATCTCCTCAAAGACCACCTCTCCGAGGAATTTGATCACCTTCTCTACTCCTATTTTGGCATCGACTGCTTCTACCACCTCGCCCGTGTAACTGCCGGACTGGATAGTGCCATCATCGGTGAGACCGAGATCCAGGGCCAGGTCAAGAGTGCCTATGAAGCTGCCATGTCCCACTATAAGCTGCCCCACGCCCTCCACTTTCTCTTTCAGAAATCCCTCAAAATCGGCAAAAAGGTCCGCTTCTCCTTCCCAGGGCTTGCTGAGAAGGTCTCCCTCGAAGAGATCATTTTGGAGAGAGCCACCGACCTACTCGGCGACCTGAGAGACAAAAAAATCCTCTTTGTCGGAGCTTCCAAAATCAATAAGAAGATACTTGCCCGGTTTAAGCAGAGAGGTGTGACCCAGATCTCCCTCTGTAATCGCTCTACACCCGATCTCGTGCCCTCAGAACGACTCTTGCCTTGGCATCAGCTCTCTCGTTGGCTGGAGTACGATCTCACCATCTTCGGCACCAAATCCCCCGACTATCTCATCTCCCCCTCGACCTTCTCCCCTAGATCTCGAGTGATTATCGACCTCGGCGTCCCACGCAATGTTGACCCTAGGCTGGGCCGCCTCCCTCAGATCTCCCTCTTCAATATCGACCAGCTCAGCCATCTGGCGACCTATAAGCAAAAATTTGAAAAGTCTGGCCCTCTCTATCTTGCCAGTCAGATCGTTGCTGAGGGGGCCCGAAACCACCACCTCCTCTTCCAGTCTAAGGAGCGCTATCGATCGCAAACCCTTCTGGCTCAAGCTTCTTAATCAAATATTAATCCTTTTGTGTTATAATAGTATTATAATAAAAATTTTAGGATTAATAATGGCATATCCAATCGCGTCATCTAGAGCGGAGATCTCTGTTTACAAGCCGCTTCATCAAACGGCGGTTCGAAATACCAAAATCGGTGTATTTGCATTTGCCCTGATTTTGACAGCGGGCGCCATCGTGGCTCCCTTTTTAGGGTTGGGTGTGACAGGGTGTATTCTTTTGGGTGTCGGAGCAGCCATCTTTTTATGCTCATTGGTCGCTTATTGTAATGAAGCTCGCCAAGAACAAAACGAAGCGAATAGAGAACTGCTGGAGGCTGTAGAGGCTGGGAATCACAACGGTATAGCAAATGCTTTGGGCATAGGGACAACGTCGACAGGGCTCCCCCGTTGGGGTGAGGGTGCCAATGTGAATGTTAGAAATGAACTAGGTCAGACTCCTCTCAGTATTGCTGTCAGTCATTATACCGCGAAGCACTCTGACTGCTGGCGCGATGATATAGGGGGAATCCAGAGTCTTTTAAGAAATGGCGCTAGAAGAGACCAAATTGTCTGGGATGAAGGGGTAACAAAATCTAAAAAAATAGAGGTCAACCGATCATTAGATCAGTGGGAGAGCGAATTACAACCACTTTACAGACCGACTCTCGCAGATCATTTCTTCAAACGCTGCTTCTAAATCTTCCATTAGTATTAATGTGTATGGGTCTTCTCCAGTCTTTTCGTTGTAACAAGGGAAATCATCCTTAATTTGTTGGAGCATAGTTTTTTTATGAGTTGTCAGTCAGTTTTAAGAGAAGAGCTATTTGGAAAAGCAGCAATTTCCGCTGAGGGTTTGATTTCTGTAAGTTTTGCACCAGAAATTCCAGGGGGAATTGATGTTGAAAAAGCTAACCTAGTTGCTTTAGCAGTAGTTATGGCGGAACGCTTAGAGAATTCCGAAGAATCAGTTAGAATTGCGGAGGAAAATAAAGCGAGATTCCAAGCGATATTCCAAGAAAGGACGTGTGCTAGCATAGAATTACCATGCGTTGGTAAGTCATTACCTTGCTCCTCTTCAGTTCTCGATCCTAGTAGTATGCCAGACGTGCGCTCTGCTGCCGATTCTCAGCTCAGTCCAACGGCCATGAGACAAGAGTTGTTACCGCAAGGTGGACGCAGATCTTCCTTTGCTGATACTAATCTAGATCAGAGGGAAGAATATGAGTATATGCAATTATATCATCAAATCGAAGAAGCTATGACCCAAATAAGCACTAATTTACAAGTTTCCGAGAAACTTGCACAAGATGTTGTGGCTCTTTTAAAGCAAAAGTATCGCGTACACAAAGGTGCTGCCCGGAGGACGTGTTTTGCTGTAATCATCATCTTATTTGTCGCACTTATGATAGTTGTTTTGAGTATAACACTCTTTGTGGTTGTGCTTTAGACTTCCTTCGAAACTCATTTGGCCAGCTCCAAATTGTAAATTTCAGCGATTAGGTTGAAGCGAATGGTATAACAACTCACTCTAAAACTCGGCATGGCCGGGATAGCGCGGGAAGGGGATCACATCGCGGATATTTTCCATTCCTGTCGCAAAGAGCACTAACCTCTCAAAACCGGCTCCAAAACCAGCGTGGGGCACCGAGCCAAACTTCCGAAGCTCTAGATACCACCAGTAGGTCTCTTTATCTAGCTCGTGCTTATCCATCTTTTGTATGAGCAGATCTAGACGTTCTTCACGCTGACTCCCGCCGATAATCTCCCCAACACCGGGTACCAGCACATCCATCGCTGCCACCGTCTTCCCATCATCGTTGTTGCGCATGTAGAAGGGTTTGATCCCTTCCGGATAGTCGCGCACAATCAGCGGACGCTTGAAGTGATTCTCGCAGAGATAGCGTTCATGTTCCGATTGCATATCGCAGCCCCAGTGGATCGGAAACTCAAACTTCTGCCCACACTTCTCCAAAATCTCCACCGCTTCGGTGTAGGTAATTCGGGCAAACGGCTTTTCCACGACACTTTTGAGGCGGTCGATGAGCCCCTTCTGCACAAAACGGTCGAAGAGTTCCATATCTTCGCCGCACTCTTCTAGGACCGCTTTGAAGATCATTTTGAGATAGGCTTCAGCAAGATCCATATCGTCATTGATGTCGGCAAAGGCCATCTCTGGCTCGATCATCCAGAACTCGGCGAGATGGCGTGAGGTGTGGGAGTTTTCCGCACGAAAGGTGGGGCCAAAGGTGTAGACATCGGAGAGCGCGGTGGCGTAGATTTCGGCGTTGAGCTGTCCGGAGACGGTGAGATAGGAGGGTTGCCCAAAAAAGTCTAGTGAGTGGTCAACAGCGCCAAGGTCAGTGCGTGGAGGGTTGGCGCTATCGAGCGTGGTGACCTGGAAGAGCTGACCCGCTCCCTCACAGTCTGAGAGGGTAATGATGGGGGAGTGGAGGTAGTAGAAGCCGCGCTCTTGGAAAAATCGGTGGGTGGCGTAGGCTAGGGTATTGCGCACACGTGTGACGGCGCCAAAGGTATTGGTGCGCGGTCTTAAGTGTGCTATCGAGCGCAAAAACTCAAAAGAGTGGCGCTTTTTCTGGAGAGGGTAACTCTCGGGGTCGCAAGCTCCAATCAGCTCTAACGAAGAAGCCTGGATCTCGACCTTCTGCTTGGCTCCTGGACTTTCGACGACTGTTCCCTTGGCGGCGACCGAAGCGCCTGTGGAGATCTTTTCCATCAGAGATTGATAATCGGGAAGCTCGCTGTTGACGATGATCTGCAAATTGGAGAGTGTGGAACCGTCGTTGATCTCTAGAAATGAGAATTTTTTCTGATCTCGGACCGTTCGTACCCATCCCTTGATCGTCACTTCTTTGCCGATCAGGTCGCTCTTCTCTTTGACTTCTTTAATTTTTCTACGCATGAGGTCTCACTTTTTTTTACGTGCAAATTCTCGCAACATCCATATTTCTTTATCCCAGAGAGGGGTTCCGCCGGGGGTTTCGAGATATTTCGGGATCTCTCGTGTTTTTGGGTGGGTCATCAGGTAGCGAAAACACTCCAAGCCGATCTCTCCTTCGCCCAACGATGCATGGCGATCGCGATGGGAGCCTAGCTCCTTGACCGAGTCGTTGAGGTGGAAGGCGTGGAGATGTTCCAGACCGATCGCCTGATCAAACTGCTCGAGGGTCTTTTTCCACGCCCCACCGGTACGTATATCGTAGCCTGCCGCAAAAGAGTGGCAGGTATCCATGCAGACGCCGATAGGCAGCCTATCTTTGACCCGCTCGATAATATAGCCGATCTCCTCAAAAGCTGACCCTACCACGCTTCCTTGTCCGGCGGTGGTCTCCAGAAGCAAGCGCGGAGCATCCTCATCCATGAAATCTTCATAGAGCAGCAGACTCTCAATAATTCGATCCAAGCAGGCTTCACGAGACTCATCCAGTGCAGCACCAGGATGGAAGTTGAGAAAGGTGAGTTTGAGGGCAATACACCGCTCCAGCTCCTCGCGAAAGGCTTTCCGGCTCTTCTCCAGATTCTCCTGATTGGGGCAGCCCAGATTGATCAGATAGCCTGCATGGCTCATGATTTCTTGGAGACCGGTCTCTTCCAGCGTCTCTTCAAAAAGGACGATCGCCTCCTCGGTCAACTTCTTTCCCTTCCACTGCCTTTGGTTGGCCGTGAAAAGTTGAATGGTCGTCGCCCCAATCGATTTGCCTTCGATCAGCGCGTTGTGGATCCCTCCCTCGATCGATGTGTGGGCGCCTACTAGTAATTCATCAGCAGATATCATCTCTTTCCTACGATGTTTGTGGGAAAAAATAGTAGCACCAATCTATTATTATTGGAATGGTAGATACCTCGCAAACTATCCTCTCTTCAGCACGACGTTTCTTTTCCGGCACCTTTCTCAGCCGGATCACCGGACTTGGGCGCGAGGTCGCGATGGCCGCCGCTTTTGGAACTCTTCCCGCCGTTGCTGCCTTCTGGATGGCCTTTCGCTTTGCCCATCTCCTCCGCCGCCTCTTTGGTGAGGGAGGGCTCCATGTCGCC
>JAAKFT010000095.1 GCA_011064935.1 Chlamydiota bacterium
GCTATGGCGTCCGCTCTTCGAGAGCCGAAACCCTCGACCAGCTCTATGAATATTCAAAACGGGAGGGGTTTGGAGCAGAAGTGAAGAAGCGGATTTTACTCGGCACCTACGTTCTCTCCTCCGGCTACCAAGATGCCTACTACAAACAGGCCACCAAAGTGCGCGTCAAGATGGTCGAAGCATATAATAAAGCCTTTGAGCAATGTGATGTCATCGCCACTCCCACGACCCCTGTAGCCGCTTTTCCGATGGGAGCCATTCAGGATCCTCTAGAGATGTACCTACAAGATATCTATACCATCGGCCCCAATTTAGCCCATTTACCGGCTATCAGCGTCCCCTGCGGATTTAATTCCGAGAAAAAGCCCTTCGGCTTTCAGTTTACCGGCGCCAAAAGAGAGGATGTGCTGATCTGCCGCATGGCCTATGCCTATGAGAGGGCCGCTCCCTATGTTCAAGAAATTCCACCGGAATTTGATCGATGATATTTGATGAAGCAACCTATGAGAATTGGGAAACCGTTATCGGCCTGGAGATCCACTGTGAGCTGAATACTAAATCCAAACTCTTCAGCTCGGCCCTTAACCGGTTCGGTGATGAACCCAACACCAATATCAGCGATGTCTGCACCGGACAGCCCGGCACGCTTCCTGTTTTAAACAAAGAGGCGGTGCGGAAGGCGGTGCTCTTTGGATGTGCGGTCAACGCGACCATTGCCCGCTATAGCCGCTTTGACCGAAAATCCTACTTCTACCCCGACAGCCCACGCAACTTCCAAATCACCCAATTTGATATGCCCATTGTTATGGGTGGTAGTGTCACTGCTGATGTCGCTGGAGAGCCCAAAACCTTTGAAATAGACCGCGCCCATCTCGAAGATGATGCCGGCATGCTCAAGCACTTCTCCCTCTTTGCTGGAGTAGACTACAACCGAGCCGGTGTTCCGCTGATCGAGATCGTCTCTACACCCTGTATCCACTCCCCCAAAGAGGCGATCGCTTATGCCCAAGCGATCAAGGCCATCCTACAATATCTCAATGTCTCAGACTGCAACATGGAGCATGGCCATCTTCGCTTTGATGCCAACATTTCAGTCCGTCCCAAAGGAGAAAAAGAGCTTCGCGAGAAGATTGAGATCAAAAACATGAATTCCTTCACCTTTATGGGACTCGCTCTTGAAGCCGAGACCAAAAGGCAGATTCGCGAGTATGTCACCCGTCCTGACGAAGATCCGGCCATGATCATCACCCCAGCCACTTACCGATGGGATGCAGACAAAAAAGAGACCGTCTTGATGCGTCGCAAAGAGGCCGCTGCTGACTATCGCTACTTCCTAGAGCCAGACCTCCCCCCGCTTGTTCTCGAAGAGGAGTATATCGACACCCTCCGAAAATCCCTTCCCGAACTCCCCTATGAACGAGAGAAGCGGTATATCGCCGATTTTGGACTCCATACTGAGACAGCCGTTGTTCTGATCAACGAAAAAGCGCTGGGCGACTATTTTGAGGAAGCCCTAAAAGTCTGCTCCAACGCCAAATCCCTCTCCAACTGGATCGTCGTCGAGTTTGGAGGACGGTTTAAAGAGAATGGCCAACCTCTCTGGAGCACCATTCCTGCAAAACATGTTGGCAAACTAGTCAAGATGATCGACCAAGGCACCGTCACTGGAAAGATCGCCAAATCAGTGGCTGATCTCATGATTCTCCATCCAGAGAAAGATCCTGAAGTCATTGTTCAGGAGAATCCCGAATTTCAACCCCTGCACGACGTCGTGGAAATAGAAAGAGTCGTCGATAGTGTTATCGCGGAAAACCCAAACTCTGTGAAAGATTATCTAGCTGGGCGAACAAAAGCGTTGGCCTTTCTTGTTGGAAAAATCATGAAAGCGACCAAAGGAAAAGCCTCGCCTGTGATCGTCAATCGACTCTTGAAAGAGAAATTAAAGTGATCTTCTTCTAGCTGTACACAACGCTGCTGCAGTACTAGCTGTTCTTCTTCGATTTTCAGAAGCGATCCTACGAGTGCGAGAACGGCCTTCGATATCGTCTGTGACAGCTTTTAGCGTAGGAATAGAAAAATCCTTCACAATAGGATAGAGAAACGGTGTCATGATGAGTCCGGCAGTGAAGTAGATAGTGGTCGGGCCGCCCGCCAACATCCAACCGAGTATTCCAACATATACAGCTGGCGCTAGAATAGCCTGAACCGTCTGAAGAGAGTTTCGAGTTGCTCGAAGCCACTTCTCTTTATCGGTGCCCTTGGCTTTTTCAACCGCTTTGTCGAGTTCACGATTACCTATCCGCATTCCAACTGCCATGGCTAAGAGCGGCAGACCCAGAGCCGTCGATAGCTTCATCAGCGTCAAGACGGTAGCTGAGGCTGCAGCTGGAAGAGTCAGCATCATTCCATAAAGACTACCCGCAGCGATCGCTCCACCAGCAACAAGAATCGGAAAGGCGATAGTCAGCACTCGATCTACTATTTTAAACCACGCCTTATCTCCGTGAGCCCCTTTGAGGTATTTGTTCATTACAAATTTTCCGACAACGACAACCACGGCAGTGATGAGGAGAGGAATAGCGACCGAAAGAGGTAGGCTAATCCCATACAAGGCGCCAATAAGTAGCATCGCTCCACCAGCCACAGCTGCGATAGCAAAGGCTCTAGGATTCTTATCTACGTATCCAATAGCTTTCTGCTTGTATCCAGACGCACCGGGTATTTTATCAAGCAACCTAAACATGGCTAATGCCTATTTTAATTATTTCAAATATATTATAACAAATAAAGTATTAAGATTCAACGCTAGGGCAATTAAGATATGACTAACTGTATTAAGACTTAATTAAAGTCTTCGGACCCCTGAGGTAGACGTAGACGTGATAGGTGATGCTGACACTAAAAACCGCGGTTAAGGCGCCAATAGTCACAATGGGGGGAGCTTGAAGAAAGGCGGTGAGCGAGAAGAAGGTGATCACCCCAATAGCTCCTAGGCCTGAATAGAGCCCCGCTTTGAGCCATTTGCCTCCATCTCCCTTGTGGGCTGCACTACGGAGCAACCCTATGATAGGGAGCACCAGTGCACTCACAAGAAGCCACACAGGCATAAGCAGGGGTTTCACAAACCCTACACCTAGACCAAAGGAGGCAGCCGCCATTCGGGTGCCGTAGTAGTGGCTCTCGTAGTAGTGGCCATATTTGGCGAAGAGAATCTTGCGGGCCGGCATATACCAATTCTTGGCTTTACACCAGCGGTCTTCTGTCAAACGGATACTCATAAGTGCTGAAATGATAGCCCGTTGCGGGGGAATGATCAATAGCGAATTTCGAATATCAGGGTCGAAAGCGGGGCTAGAGAGAGGTGAATCCCCTCTTCAAGAGGAGTGACCGAGTGATTTATTTTACCCGTTCCTCCAAATTTCTCCTCATCGGAGTTGAAGAGCTCTTTCACGCTCTGGACATTGGGGAGGCGGAGAAAGTAGTTGGAGTGGGTAGTCGGGGTAAAGTTGTGGACACAGAGTAGCTCGTAATCCGCATTCCCCTTCCTTCGGTAACTAATCACGCTATTATCGGTATCCGAGAAATCGACCCACTCAAATCCTCGAAAATCAAAATCTCTCTCCCAGAGAGGGGTGTGTTTGAGGTAGAAGTGATTGATCTCTTTGACAAACCGATGGATCCCTGCGTGGCTGGGGTATTGAAGCAGATGCCAGTGCACCTCCTCACCACAACACCACTCATTCCACTGGCCAATCTCACCGCCCATGAAGAGCATTTTCTTGCCTGGCTGGCAGATCATATAGGAGATAAGAAGACGGAGATTGGCCATCTGCTGCCAGTAGTCTCCTGGCATCTTGCTGAGCAGACTCCGCTTTCCATGGACCACTTCATCATGAGAAAGGACCAGAACAAACCGCTCAGAAAAGGCGTAGAGAAGGCCAAAAGTGAGATCGTTGTGGTGGTAGTGACGGTAGACAGGATCTTTGTGAAAGTAGCGCAGGGTGTCGTTCATCCACCCCATATTCCACTTGAGGTCAAAGCCAAGCCCTTCCCAATCGACGGGATGGGTCACCCCGGCAAAGGAGGTGGACTCCTCGGCGATCATCACCACCCCGGGGAGCTGTTTGTGCACGATGGAGTTGAGATGTTTGAGAAACTCGATCGCCTCGATATTCTCTTTCCCGCCATATTTGTTGGGGATCCACCCTCCTTCCTCACGCCCGTAATCAAGGTAGAGCATCGAGGCTACCGCATCCACACGCAGTCCGTCGATATGCATCTTATGGAGCCAAAAAAGAGCGCTGGCGATGAGGAAATTGGAGATTTCATGGCGGCCATAATTGAAGATCAAAGTACTCCAATGGAGATGGTAGCCTTGTCTGGGATCTTCGTGTTCATAGAGAGCCGTCCCATCAAAACGCCTCAAAGCAAAATCATCTGTCGGAAAGTGGCCTGGAACCCAATCGAGAAACACGCCGATGTCATTTTGATGAAGGTGGTCGACAAAAAACTGAAAATCCTCAGTTGACCCAAACCGGCTAGTAACTGCATAGAAACCTATTACCTGATAACCCCACGACTCATCGAGCGGGTGTTCAGTAATAGGCATCAACTCCACGTGGGTGTAACCCATCTCCTTGCAGTAATTAGCCAGATCCACCGCAATTTCACGATAGTTGAGACGATGACCATGCTTGAGCTTCCAAGATCCCAGATGAAGCTCATAGATATTCATCGGACAGGGCTCATTAGCCTCTCGTGCTCGCTTCTCCACCCACTCCGCATCGTTCCACTGATAGTTGTCGACATTGGAAACCACTGAAGCAGTCAAGGGGCGAAGCTCACTTGCATAGGCATAGGGATCGGCTTTAACCAAGAGCTCACCTTGTTGGGTTTTGATCTCAAACTTGTAGCGCTCTCCACTCTCTAACCCTGGGACAAAGAGCTCCCACACCCCAGAGTGGCCCATGCTACGCAACGGATTGACTCTACCATCCCAGAAGTTGAAATCCCCGACCAGTGAGACTCTCATGGCCGAAGGGGCCCACACCGTAAACTTGACCCCATTGACCCCTTGATGAAGACACTCACGCGCTCCCAGAACTTCGTAGAGCTTGTAATGGACCCCCTGACTTAGCAAATGACCGTCGAGCTCACCCCAAACTGGAGAAAATGCATATGGATCTTGGGCCAAAAGGCCATTTTGATGATAGATACGATAGTCGGTTGGAGTTGTCTTCGCCGGAACAACCGCATCAAAGACACCTGCTTTATGAATCAGGCGGGCAGGGATCGTTTTGCCAAAAAGCTCGAAATAGATCTCCTTCGCCTCAGGGCGCCATAAACGGATCACCTTCTCTCCCTTAAAGAAGGGATGGAGACCGAGCAGATGATGAGGATCCCAATGTTCCCCCTGCACAAGCCTTGAGAGCTCACTTAAAAAGGTCGGATCGGCATCTTTGAGCTCATCGATAATCATAAGTTCACAGGAATCGGTCTAATAAATAAGTCGTACCAGATTTAATTTCCAGAGGCTTCCCACAAAGCAAAACCTCGCCTTTCTCTTTTGGATGGACGCGCACACGAAAACGGTTCACAGAAGAGGGGAAGTCAAAACAGACCTCTCCATCCTTCTTGGCGCGGAAGACCATCTGACGCACACACTTCTTGGTCCACTCTAGGTCCACCTCTCCCGCATCACAATTGAGCTGGATCATTCTTCCGGCAAAAAACTCTGGCGGTAGATTGGGCAGAATCGCAATCTTATTTTTTTTCTGAGTGATAAAAAGCGATCGGATAAGCCTGGCCCCTTCCGAAAGAAGGTGGAGAGGTGTCTCACTCCCCGGTTCACACTCTACGGGCAAAATCCCCAGATAGTCCTCATCGACCAGCCGAGGAACCATCATCGACCGAAAACCCGCAAGAAAAAGCCTTTCGAAGGAACATAAGATCCTCTCAGGACGATGGGTGTCGATCTTCTCTTTACACTCTTCGAGAAGCGAGAAGATCCCCTTCTTGCCCTTCAAAGGCCCCCCTGGCACCGTTAAACTCCCCAGCCGAAACCAAAGCGGAAAGATCTCCCGGAAGTCACACCGCTTCTTCACCATCTCCCACTCCTGTTTTTTGTGAGAGCCCAGTGAGAGCTTTTCATGGGAAGCCGGTTTTTCTACCTTAGGATTTTTGGTCTCTACGATTTCCAGCGTCGGAAGCACATGGTAACTGAGCCCCTCACCCCAAACCGAGACACAGCCCCGTTCAAGATCTTGCATCACCGTAAAC
>JAAKFT010000096.1 GCA_011064935.1 Chlamydiota bacterium
GTAGGTGGTTGACGGATGAGCTATCTTTGGATGACTCTTTGAAAAAGTTATCTTCAAAAAGATTGAGATGGTTCAGAGAGAGTGGCTGGATATATTGAAAATTGAGGAAGAGAAAGGCGATGGATACAAAAGCGATGGTAAAAAAGGGGCGAAGTAGAGTTTTGGTTGGGATGCCACAGCTTACCATGGCGGTAATCTCATTTCTCACATTAAGCGATGAGAGTACTTTTATCGATGAAATCATCAGGGCAATAGGAATCAGGATGTCGCATCGCTTTGTAAACTGGCAGAGATAGTAGAGGATGACCTGGAAAAAAGGGAGCCCCTCTTGATGGAGCGTTTTGGTGTGGGCGGAGTAGTCGATCAGCACATAGAGAAAGTAAAAACAGCCGATAAACAGAAGAAAGACCTTGGCGAGCTCACGGAGAAAGTAGCGTTTCCAAATCAGGGTCATTATTCAATACCTCTGTTGATACGATGGAGCGTCTTAAGCGAGCAGCCAATAATCGTGATGTGAGGAAGAAGAAAGCAGCAGCTCGCGATCCAAAAAAGATGGTCGAGTTCCTTTCCGACAAAAAAGGCGATGAGAGAAAAAGCGGCGAGAGTGAGCACCCAGACAACACCTCTCTTTGAATGGTTGCGACTGATCTCCATGCCAAAAGCGACGCCAAGCAGGGTAAAGGTGAGGGGAGCGATTCCTAGGGAAAATCTTCGGCTAATTTCAGAATAGCACTTCTGCAACATTCTGGAAGAGGTCCCTTGTTTCAGCTGGGCTAACCGAACACGCAGGAGACTAAATCGGAGGTTGTCGTTTGCGATCTTCCACCCTTGTTTGCGTAATAGGTGGGCAAATTCGGGAGCGGGACTTGTGGTCTTCTCTTGATTTTCGATCATCAAATGGTCGAAACCATGGGGTGAAGAGGAGGGGGCGGTAGTAATAAGACTGACATGGTCAGCAGCCAGTTTACCCTCTTTCATTTCCAGTTTTTTGGCTAATAGGAGGCTCAAACGATCTCGGCCTCGATAATGAGCTGTGATGACCAGATCTTTGGCGGCTTCGCCATTGCGTATGGGATCCATCTGTACATAGGCTCCCTTGAGCTTGGCGATTTTGGCGTTCTGTAGTAGAATTAGAGGGTTTATCGAGGTTAAGTTGTAGATCATTCGTTTGGTGGCAAGATGCGAAGCGGTTGAGAGTTCGGAAGAGATGTAGAAATTGCCGAGCGAAAGAAAGGAGCTGGCTACCAAGATGGGGGCGACGATAAAGCGCAGGGGGATGCCACCAGATCGAAAAGCAGTCAATTCCTGGGTGTGGGAGAGATTCTGATAGAGAATCATCGCGGAAATTAAGCAGGAGATAGGGATGGCGATGGGTAAGATGTAGGGGATTTGATAGAGAACAAAGTAGGCGATGGTGGAAATAGGAGCCCCCATTGTGGCAAAATGGACGATCTCTTCCAGCCGGCTGACAAGTAGAATGGCAATGAAAGAGAAAACGGCTAGTAAAAAAACCTTTAAATACTGGGTGAGTAAATAACGCCAAAAAATCGACATGTGTGCCACTATATCACTTTCAAGTTATGCTACAGATAGAAAAATTATTTGCTCACTTTTTTGAAGAGGAATGGGACCGAGAAGCGAAGTTGCTTTTGGGTTTCTCTGGAGGGCCGGATTCTCGTGCTCTATTTCACCTTCTGCTCGAGGGTCGGATCCTTTTTGAAGTGGCTCATGTCGACCATGGCTGGAGAGAGGAGAGTCGGGCGGAGGCAGCCTCATTGCGCCAACTTTGCGATAGATGTGGCGTTACGTTTCATCTCAAACAGTTAAATATGGGGAGGGAGCAGAGAAACCTTGAGGAGTTGGCCCGAAAAGCCCGGCTGAGCTTCTTTCGAGAGCTCTGTGTGGAGCACGAGCTCCAGGCTGTCCTCCTAGGCCATCATGCCGATGATCAGGCTGAGACCGTCTTAAAACGGGTCTTCGAGGGAGCCTCTTTGCCTCGGCTTAGAGGGCTTACTCCTGTTTCAGAAGTGGCGGGGGTGACCCTATGGCGCCCTCTTCTAGCTGTCACAAAAGAGCAGATCTTGGCCTGGCTCCATAAGCGCAGAATAACTCCATTTTTCGATCAAACCAACCAGGATCCTCGATTTCTAAGAGGTAGGCTACGCAGCGATCTTTTGCCCTATCTTTCCAAAATCTTCGGAAAAGAGGTCTCTCCCAGCCTCTGCCGCCTCGGCAACTCATCTCACGAGTTGGCGGAGTTTCTTGAATCGCTCCTCTCCCCCTATCGAGAGAGAGTCGTGGAGAGCGATGCAGCGTGGATGATCGATCTTTCCATCGATACCCCAAAGAGCACCTTTGAGTGGAAAGTAGTTGTGCGAGATTTTCTAGATCGTCGAGGCATTACGGTTTCAACAAAGGGCCTAGAGGCTCTAGTAGATCTCATGAAAAGACGTAAGGCTCACAAAACCATTGCCATAGGAAGGTTTAAGGTGGGTATTGATCGGGGGCGACTCTCAGTTCCCCGAAAAGGTGTATAGTTATCTGTTGAAGAAGAAACCAGAAAAATATAAGATAAGGCGCTGAGTTAAAACAACTTTGTTCGTTGAGAAATAAAATCTATTATATAAATAATAATTTTGTTCTATAATTCAACTTAGGTTGCTATACTTATTCTAAACATTAAATTTGGTAGATAGTTTTTAAAATGGCGGACAATTCAAACAAGTCAAACGATCCAAATCCGAAGAAAGGTTTTCCAACCACTTTTCTTCTCTTTCTTTTAGCCGTGGTGCTTGTCGTTATCACTGTGCAAAACTTCATGTCAACGAAACAGGCTAAAGTCTCTTTTAGTCATCAAGTAGAACATCTCGTCAATCTCGATCTTGTCGTGCCGGATGAGAGTCGCAAGGTTTCCTTGAATGACAATCTCGTGACTTTCAGTGGAAAGTTTAGAGAACGAGAAAGTGATCTTGGGAAAAAGCGTTATCGATTTCTCGAACTATTAGAAGCCAATCATGAGTTGACAAGTGGTAAAGAAGAGATTGCCGCCAATCTAGCGTCACTGCGAGGTAACATTCAAGAGGCTGGTAGCTGGTATATAAAAGTGAGCGGACTTTCCATGCCTACTGGTGGCTATCAGGTCATTGGCTCCGCCTTTGATCTGCCTGAGCAGCAAAACAGTATCGTTATTGATAAAGCTCCACGAAAGGAGGCCAATAATTTACAGGCTCTACGTGCTCAACTTTCAGAGATAAATTCTGCTGGAGGTAATGTTGGAGATCGATTAGGACGCTTTGAAGCCAACCTGGTTGTCTTGATTGGGAATTTCCGTTCACCTGTTCTTGGCATTGGCTCCGAATCGATGAAACAAGAGCTGAAGAATATTCAGCAAGAGGTGAGTGAAGCCCAAGGTTCCGATGTCTCTATGGCCAACAAGCTGGTGATCTATGAGCAATCGCTGATCCAACTACAATCCATGGTGGATACACTTGGACAGCCAGTGGATGGCATTCGTTTGAGTGAACTCCGCCCAGTTAGGGAATACAAGAGAGAGATGGAGCGGTATGCCCTAGCCGTATCAGAACTCGATCAAAATCAAGTTCAGCTAGACAAGGCCCGTCAGGCTGTTTCTACGACTGTCTGGTTTTTTAATAGTCAAGAGCTCTCAACCAGAGCTTTGGAAAAGCAAGACTCAGAGGTCTTCACCCACTGGTTTGTCAATGCCAAAGAGGAGTGGGCGCAGTTTAAAACCAACAAAGGACTCACGTTCAAAGCGCCCGACCAACCCCGTAACTTAGTGCTGGAAAAGACTTTTAAAAGTGAGCAACCCGCCCCTAATTATTTCAGTTATATCTTAACGATTCTGCCCATCGCTCTGATTATCCTGCTTCTCTATTTTGTTTTCTCCCGTCAGCTTAAAGGAATGGGAGGAGGGGCGATGAATTTTGCTAAGTCGCCCGCTAAAATGCTTCAAACAGGCCACACTAAAGTCACCTTCAAAGATGTTGCCGGTATAGATGAGGCTAAAGAAGAATTAGAAGAGATTGTGGAGTTCTTAAAGAACCCCTCCAAATTCACCATTTTGGGAGGTCAGATCCCCAAAGGTGTTCTCTGTATAGGCCCTCCAGGAACAGGAAAGACATTGGTAGCCAAAGCGGTTGCCGGTGAGGCTGATTGTCCCTTCTTTTCGATTGCGGGCTCTGATTTTGTCGAGATGTTTGTCGGCGTAGGTGCTAGCCGGATACGTGATATGTTTGACCAGGCCAAGAAAAACGCTCCCTGTATCATCTTTATCGACGAGATCGATGCTGTAGGACGCCACCGTGGTTCTGGTATCGGTGGAGGACATGATGAGAGAGAGCAGACCCTTAATCAGCTTCTTGTTGAGATGGACGGCTTCGATACCAATGAAGGAGTTATCCTGATGGCTGCGACAAACCGTCCAGACGTTCTTGATAAAGCCCTTCTTCGTCCCGGACGATTTGATCGCCGCGTTATGATCAGCCTGCCTGATATCAAAGGGCGATTTGAAATATTAAAGGTTCACGCACGCAAGATTAAGATCGATCCTACCGTGGATCTGATGTCTATCGCCAGAAGTACTCCTGGCGCCTCGGGAGCCGACTTGAAAAATCTTCTGAACGAAGCCGCACTACTTGCTGCACGTAACGAGCGTAGCGCAGTGACCTCCCAAGAGATGGTCGAAGCTCGTGACAAAGTTCTCTATGGCAAAGAGCGCAGAAGCCTCGAGATCGATGAAGATGAGAAGAAGACGACCGCTTATCACGAGTCGGGCCATGCCATTGTAGGGCAGATTGCTGAGCATGCTGATCCAGTGGACAAGGTCACGATTATCCCTCGAGGCTTCTCTCTAGGTGCTACCCATTTCTTGCCTAAGAAAAATAGACTGAGCTACTGGAGAAAAGAGGTTCTTGATCAGCTAGCTGTTCTGATGGGAGGACGATGTGCTGAGGAGATCTTTTTAGAGGATGTCTCCAGCGGTGCCCAACAAGATATCACCCAAGCGACCAAGTTGGCTAGAAGTATGGTCTGTCAGTGGGGTATGAGTGATGCATTAGGCAATGTGGCCTATGATGAGAGTGGCGACAATGGTAATGGATTCTCTGCCTTTCCCTATCATGAAAAGAGCTATTCAGAACAGACGGCCAAGGCAATCGACGATGAAGTGCGTAAGCTGCTAGAAGAGGCACATAATCGGGCAAAGGAGATCATAATCACTCATAAAGAAGAGATTGAGAAGATGGCCCAGATGCTCATCGAATATGAGACTCTTGATGCCAAAGATATCGATGATATCCTCAATCATGAATGGAATGATGAGAAGAAGAAGAAACGTCTCAGTGAAGCCGATAAGCTTTTCAAATGCGCTCCAGGTGGCCCGCCACCTCCACCCAAATTACAAAATGATTTGGACCAACAACCTCGTTCGGAAGATCAAGATCTTGGCATAGCCGAAACCTAAAAAAAGGGGCAGACGACGCGCTGCCTCTTTTTTCTCACGTCTATCGATTCCTTCTTGCCTGTCGTCCCGTTTGTCGAGCCTCTCTTTTCGCTTGTCGTCCCGTTTGTCGAGCCTCTTTTTTCGCTTGTCGTCCCGTTTGTCGAGCCTCTTTTTTCGCTTGTCGTCCCGTTTGTCGAGCCTCTTTAGCCGCTTGTCGAGCCAGCCGTTTTCGTCCTCTATGCGCTTTCATAAATTCTCGACGCTGCACTTTTTTCGCATGCGCTTTCCCAAGAGGTGTTCCGATGACTTCTCCTGCTCTTTCACCATATTTCCTAGCAAACTCAACTTGATCCAAACCGCCCTCTTTCATCTCGGCCCACGAGCTACCGACATCTGCGCTTGCTTCTTTCTGCCTTCCCTCAGCTCCTCCCCTCCCCGCGCCTCGTTTCTGTCTTCCCATTGCTGGTGCTGGTGCTGCTGCTGCAGGTGCTGCTGCTGCAGGTGCTGCTGCTGCAGGTGTTCCCACTGCTGGTGTTCCCACTGCTGGTGCTCTTGCTGCTGGTGCTGGTGCTGCTGGTGCTGGTGCTGCTGCGTCTACTGCTGGTCCTGCATGTAGTGCTTCTGTGTGAAGAGT
>JAAKFT010000097.1 GCA_011064935.1 Chlamydiota bacterium
CCTATCATTTCCGGAGATGGAATTTGAAGGTAAAACCCTCTACGCCGCCGCCCACCCCCCTCGCCTCCAATCGATCTCCGAGCTCTTTAAAAGCCTCTCGTGGAGACGGGTAGCCCTAGGCATGGGAAAAATGAACGATCGGGAAGCAGAGATCGCGACGATCTTTTTCTACAAGCTCACCATTCCTCTCGCCTGTATTCTGGCAGTGATTGGTCCGGCCCCTTTTTGCATGCGATTTGGCCGCCGCCTTTCCGTCTTTTTCATCAACACACTCTCACTCTTCGGGATCATCGCCTTCTTTACCCTGACCAACTCTTCCGTCATTCTTGGCCAGAGCCAGCTACTTCCCCCTTTCTGGGCAGTCCTACTCCCTCCAACGCTAGCCTTTCTCATATTTGGGTGGAACTATGCCAAACTCTAATCGCCTAACCATCAACCTCCAAGCTATTCAGAACAATCTCGCCCATATGATGGCAGAGCTCCCCTCCCAAACACGGCTGATGGCCATGGTCAAAGCCAATGGCTACGGCACCGATCTCACTCTCCTCGCACAAGCTCTTAGCAAAATGGGAATCCACTGTTTAGGAGTTGCCCACGTGCTCGAAGGCATTCAGCTACGTGAGCGGAACATCACCCTCCCCATTTTCGTCATCCACACAGCTGCCAATGAAGTTCAAGAAGTGATAGAGCATAGCCTCGAAGTGGCTGTTTATGACCCCTCCTTTTGCCATCTCTTAAACCAAGAAGCCCTCAGACAGAAAAAACAGGTGAAAGTCCACCTCGACATCACCACCGGCATGAATCGTTTTGGCTGCCCCCCCGAGAAGGCCCTGGAGCTAGCCCAAACTATTCATTCTCTGCCATCTCTCGACTTCGAGGGTGTGATGACCCACTTTGTTGCCCCAGAAATCCCCACCTTTGACTCTTTCTCACGGGAGCAGATCGAGATCTTCAAAAAGTGCATCGAAGAGCTCGCGCTAGGATCCATCCTTCCTCCCTGGATTCACGCATCCAACACCGCAGCCATCCGACGGTTTGATCTTCCCTTCTGCAATATGGTCCGCGTTGGAATCGGCCTCTTTCAGCCTGAGAATGTCTTGACCCTCGAAAGCCGCATCGCTTCCATCCACCAGTGCAATAAAGGAGAGAATGTGGGTTACCTCTGCGGATATCGTATCAAGAGAGACGAAGAGAGAATCGCTGTCATTTCTATCGGCTATCACGATGGCATCGATCTGCGCTACAGCGGAAAAGGATATGTATTAATCCACGGCAAAAAAGCCCCCATGATTGGGCTGATCTGTATGGATTTCATGATGGTCGATGTCACAGATATTCCAGAAGCCCAGATCGGAGACTCCGTCTTGATCTTCGGCAAAGAGCTGCCCATACAAACCGTTGCCAGTTGGGCGACACCCAACGTCCGAGAGCTGATGACCGCCCTTGGACCTCGAATCGAGAGACACTTTATCCATATGGATGAAATCCTCGAAAGCTCTTCTATCCAAGAAACTATTTGTTCTCTCTAGGGTTTTGCATCCAAGAAACGCACCCGTCAACTTGCCGTTTAGCTACCCCTGCGACAATGCTATTATGTAACCTCTCATTACAATATTTGGAGGATAATGCTGGCTGACATACAATAAAGAAGTCGATGCAAGTTCGTGGTCATGAAGACCCCAAAACCATATGTCAAATATTTATCTTCAGACCTATCAACTTGCAGAGTGAGCCAAACTCTTTAGCAAACTCGGGACTCTCCTCAAATCGGTGGATGAGATGATAGAGTCGATCAAACCTGTCTGGATCGATCACTCGCTCACGAATCATCAAGGTCGGCCCAAAGAGGATCAACCTCAGCTGATCAAACTCCTCGGCGCTCCACTTCTTCTTGGAGGCGGCCCCTAAAAGCGCCAGAAGCCCAACCGATGAACTCCCCCCTATATCTAGTCCATCTTTCGATGTCATTGTGAGAAGATCCGGAGAGACCAGCTCGATGAGCTTGAGCTCAATAAAACGATAGGTCAGCTCAATAAAGTCCAGGCGCTCACGATGCGAGAGACTCTTTTTTCCCTTGAAAAAGACCTTGTGAACTTTGGTGAGCATCTTTCCAATAAAGTTTGGAAAGAGTGCTTCTTTCAAATCGCTAGGGAAATAGTATCCCCCACTCTCATCCCCAAGATGCTCTTCAAACTGACGGATAAATTCGTCCGCATTTTTCAGCTCGTGGTAGAGTCCAGACTGGTGATAAAAGTCGGTGTCTTTGGAAAGCGTGACCACCGTGAGCGTATCGGCAAACTCCGCTAGATGCGCAAGCTCTTCGATGGCAGCACATCGCGCATGCTCTTTCCATGAGGTGCGGTCTTGGTAGTTGATAAGAAGCAATCTACCCTCTTTATGAGATTTATAAGCTCGCAAAAAGGCGACAAACTCATCGGCAATCACAGCTCGATGGATCGCCTCTTGCTTGATCGGACAGGCCATTCTTAAGAGTTGAATTTCCCGATTATCTACCGTAATAAAACCCTCAATTTCTGGAATATTGGACTGTAGCAGCGGATCAAAGATCCTCTCCTCTTCCTCGTCCATGATCAAGTCAAGTGTTTTGAAAATCGGTCCGCTGGGGTGTTTTTTCAATATCTCAGTCAAGGAGTGGTTGGTGTGAGCTAGAAACTCCGAGAGCTGCTTAGGACCAGCCCCCACCATTTTTTTCAACGCTTCATTGAGTTCCTTCAGCCCCATACTCCTCATGAAAAGGGAGAGGCAAAGCTCATCTACAAGATCAAGAAGGTTCACAAAGAATGGTTTCTCACTCACAGGTCCATATATCAGCAACTTTTGATACTCTCTGCTATCTAGAACTTCCCGCATAAAGAGGTGAAAGTCGTTAAAATATCGGGAACACCCTTTGGGTGAGAACTGGCGAATCAAATTGCGAGGATTAGTCGCAAGCATGAGAGCCATCACACTATTATGTAGCGAGACTACCAAATCCATCTCTTTGTATTTCAGAGCCTCTTTATAGAACTTATCGATCGCCTTTCTCGAATCCTCAAGGATGCTTTTGGACAAAATTTGAAGGTCTTTATCTTCCCAGTTCGTGATCTGAAGAAGCGGATCTTCCCCAAAGTACTTCTCCGAATACTCCCCAAAATCGCAGGCCAATTTGATGTTTCGCGCCAGCTCATAGGAGTAAAAACGGTGCCCTGCCTCATTTTTCAAGAAGAAAAGTTCATAGAGATGATCCCTTTTGATCACATCGATATCGTTGAGGATATGGATGCCAGCAACATCTTCAACCCCTTCCTCTAACTCCGGTTCAACCACAAACTGCTCTTTCGGAAGCGGCGTCTTAGCGAATTGCTTGAAGGTCTCCTTGACCACCTTATTTCGATAAAACCCTTGAAGATCTTTATACTCTTTATATTCAGTGACTCTCTCTTTGAAAATAGCCGAGTAGTGGTCCAGCTTTTTAGTCGCCTCACCCACCAAGACCATGACGATGTTAACCCCATCCACAAGCTTTTTGAGATCAGCTTCTTGTGACAACTTGGAGTAGTATTTCTCTAAATATTTGTGAACAACACGAAATGTCTCTTTGATCACTGCAATGGTCTGATCATCAGGTCCCGCTTGAATCCAAGTGATGACTCTGGGCTTTTCATCTCTGTGCGAGATCAGCAACAAATCTTCCGTTACCTCGATCTCTTCTAGCGATTCCGCATCCGCAAGAATTGTAAGATTCTCAAGCGCTTCGGCAACGCTTAATCCTTCTCTAGAAGTCATAAGGCCCTCCTCGGGAATTACATTCCCATAGCTAACCCTCTAGACTTCATTATCCTACCTTTAGAACATCGGCGTAAAGAAAAAAATTTAGGGCTTAAACGAAGCTTAATAGCTCCGTCTCGGAAGAGGGGGTAGAAAAGCGACTATTTTTTAACCCAAACAGTCTCAGCTGGATACATCTGCGCTGGAAACAACCGTCTGAAAACCAGTGGCTTACGCAAGAACTTTTTCTTGATCAGCCTTAGCTTCTGCTATCTGCTCGCTATAGCATTTATAGCATGCGGGGTAGTACATATCATCTGCTCCGATGGCAATACTTGGTCCCTCTACGGCGGCCTTACCGTTCACATGCCTAAGGTTCATAGTCCCCTTGCGATTACAGAAGAAACAGGTTGTTTTCAGCTCTTCGATCGAGTCAGCGAGCTCCATGAGACGCTTAGATCCGGAGAAGAGATTAGACTGAAAGTCAGCTCGCAACCCATAGCAGATGACCGGGATATTCTTCTCGACGGTGATTGCACGTAGTTGATCGACATGTTCGGCACTAAGAAACTGAGCTTCATCGACAAGGATACAGTCGATACCGGTAAAATCGCACACATGGAGATCGGTATCATTATCGACCAAAATATCCGCCTCTTTTTCTAATCCCGCCCTTGAGGTAATATTGTTTTTCCCGAAGCGGTCATCGATGATAGGTTTAACCATAAGAATGCTTTTCTTCTGTTGCGTATAGTTATGCGCAACAGCTAGCAAATTAAGTGTTTTAGCGCTTCCCATAGCGCCATATCGAAAATAGAGCTTAGCCATGATATTCCCTCATTTACAAGTCACCTGCACCCCGAAAACGCCGAGTACAGATTTTTGGGGTGCGAACTATCAAAATCTGTTGGAGAGGGATTCGCCCTTCCTGGGCGGACATCGACCTTGGAAGGCCTCCTGATGGAGGGCTTCCAATGGGAGATGTCCGAGAGTGGACGAAGTCCACCGAGGAGGCGAAAGCTTTCGAATCCCCCACGCGAGCCAAATCATTGGCTCGCTCTCTTCCTCGCTTCGCTCGGAAGAGGAGGACACTGAACCCTTGGCCGGCCTCCCGATGGAGGGCGGCCAAGGGAAGTGTCCGAGAGTGCCCGAAGGGCACCGAGGCAAACGGCCCAGGAAACTTCTCGAATCCCTCCTCTTCCTTCGGAAGAGGAGGGATTCGCCCTTCCAGGCCGGGCTTACGCGTCTCGCTGTCGCTCGCGCGTTTCAAGCTTTCGAATCCCTCACGCGAAAGCTACTCGCTTTCGCTTCTCTTCCTCGCTTCGCTCGGAAGAGGAGGGATTCGAACCCCCGGTACCTTGCGGTACATCTGATTTCGAATCAGACGCATTCGGCCACTCTGCCACTCTTCCAAATAAAGGACAAAAGCATAGCAGCCAAGAGCAGAAAGTCAAGGTTATGAACCCGAAACTCAGGTTACGAGGGGAGGTTCTCATAGCGTACATGAGGCAGAGAGTGTGGATATTCTTTTTTAAGAAATTCCATCAACTTCTCTCGCACAACACAGCGCAGATTAAAAGCCGTGGGGGCATCATCAGCGGTCATGATCAGGCGAAGCTTCATCGTCTGTTCTGTCATATCAGTAACCTGAACCTTCGCCACTCTTTCATTCCAAAGATCAGAGGACTTTAAAATCTCAAAAAACTTCTCGCGAATGGCATCTACCGACACAGAGTAGTCACAATAGAGATAGACGACACCGATGAGCTCGGTCGTTTTGGCACTCCAATTTTGGAAGGGAGTATCGATAAAATAGGAGACCGGAAGAATAATTCTGCGCAAATCCCACGTTCTCGCAACCACATGGGTGAGATAGATCTTCTCAATCCTCGCAAAATCCCCTTGAACAATCACCGCATCCTCGATTTTAATGATCTTAGTGAAGGCGATCTGAATACCGGCCATAACATTAAGCAGGATCGGCTTGGCGGCAATACCCAGAGCAATACCCAGGATACCCGCGGAGCCTAAAATGCCTATACCGATACTTTTAATCGGCTGGAAGGTTAAGAGGATGACGGCCAATGTCAAGATGACGATTAAAAAGAGCACCACTCGATAGAGTAGACGGACCTGAGTGACAACCGCCCGCTTCTGTATCTCCCCAAGCTCCGTAGTATCGTACTTATCTAGGGCATAAGCATGGAGGGCTCTCACAACATTGGCCAGCAC
>JAAKFT010000098.1 GCA_011064935.1 Chlamydiota bacterium
AAATCAAAGTTTGCGACCAATACGTCCAATTACCTTTTGAGCAGCTAAATAACCATGGAGAAGAGTTTGTGTTTCATCGAAACTCTTTTGGTCTTCTCCTTGTCGCAACATGGCCTTCAACTCTTGAGTGCGCTGGTTAATCTCTTCTTTTTGCTTGCGCATAGCGCCAGCATCTTTGAGTTCTTTTTCGAGATCGAACTCCCATTCTGCGAAAGCAGGTCCCTTTTTTTCCTTTCCTAAGCCAAACATGGATTCCCTCTTTTTATCCGCAAGTTATCTCTTATTTATTGTAATCGACCTTATATTTCAATCCTTCCTTTTCAAGAAAAATCGTGTGGGGTTGAATACTTGTGATAGTCATATTATCAATTGAATCCCCACGAGTCAGCATACGACCGTTGATCACAACATTGATATTGACATCCCCATGCTTGGAAAAACCCGTCACTTGATAACGACCAGGGTATTTCTCATTCAAATCCACCACAGCCTGCTCCGGCGAGAGCGCAACCACATAATTGCGAACCGTCCGTACTCCTGAAATCTGCTTAAATTGTTCCAATTGTGATTGAAAGGTCGTCAAGTCAGTCGAACTAATATAACCCGTCATCACCAATTCGCCGTTAGAAAAGGCGACAGCCGCCCCATTAAATCCCTGTTGCAGAAGCGCGCTGACTACTTCCTCCATCACCTGTTCTTCGACAACCACTAAGTTTTCCAATTTATCGAGATAGGCAAAATTCAGATTCATATAATCCGTAAGGGCGGCGGCCTGTTTGTTGGTCTGCAGATAACCCGTCAACACAAATTGACCCGGACCGGGAGAGTGCATACTCACTCCCTGAAAATCTGAGATCTTCGAGAGTAAAATATTCATTTCATGCCAAATCGACTCATCAATGACCACATTATCTTCATAATTCTTGATAAACATCAGACCTTGAAGATTATAGATCAGCTCATTTTTCTTTATTCCCGTCGACACATGACCCACTAAAAAAAGTTTGCTCGACGCCTTATTGTAGGTGAATTGAACACCAGGGAACTTTTCGACAGCACTCGAGATCTCTTGAGAATAATCATGAGGAATAGAGACAACTTCGGAGACGCGAAGGAGAGAGACGAGGCCGACTCCAAGAAGAATCACCGCCCCTCCGATAATAAGCGACAAAATCAGTGTCCCGGTTGAAAGGGTCGGTTTAGCAACTGCTTTTTTCTCAACCTCTACCTCCTCCGCCTCTTCGGGGAGCTCCTCTTTGAGTATCGGCTCCAAAATAGGAGCGGCAATCGTCACAGCTGGAGCCTCACGGTCGATCACCAAGAAGGCCGAAGTCCCTACCCCAACAACCGTGTTGGGGTCGAGATCTCTTTTACCGATAACCCTCTCCTTGTCGACAATCACACCATTTCGACTGCCGAGATCTTCAATCGTGAGCTCTCCCTCCGCAGAGAGCCCAAAACGGGCGTGCTGCCTTGAGATGCTCAAATCGTGAAAAACAATGTCGCAGGTAGCCGCGTCGGTTCCAATGAGATATTCTTTATCCAAATCGAGGGCAAACTCTGCGCCCGTGTTGGGCCCAGCAATCACTTTGAGGACAAATCGCCCTCCTTCTGTAAGATCGAGCTCTGGCTCCGGAAGCTCTTCTTCTCTGAAAATGGTCTCCGACGAAACTTCCTCAGGTTCCATGAAAGCTTCTTCTTCTACCTCTTCAGGAGAGGGTACCTCAAAAGAAGTGGGCATTCCTTCCTTGTAGAAGTGGAAAATCGTCTTCCCAATCGAAACCTTATCCCCATCTTCGAGCAGTTTGCGTTCTAGAAAGGGCTCGTTATTGATTTTTGCTGGATTGGTATCGCTTAAATTTTCTAGAACAAATCCTTCCGCCTCTTTTCGGCAGAGAAGATGTTTACGAGAAACCGTCGAATCTTCGACGACAAGATCACAAAGATCGGGATCTCTCCCAATCGCCCACTCTTCTTTCTCTTCTAGAGCCAAGACTAGTCCTTTTAAAGGTCCCTCTTCGGCTACAAATTCAGCTGGCATTACTCACCTATGCAGTTGCCCCTTGAATAAATTCGGTCGTTTCCTCTCGCCATGAATCCGTATAATTAGCAAAACTTTCCAGAGCTTCGTGAAACTGTTTGTAGTTCAGCTCCTCAGACAAAAAAGTCGTCAGCGTCACATTTTTTCCCGCCTTATCTAAACCTAGCGCGCAGCCTCCCGTTTCTCTTCCTAACAAGTTGGCGGTCATCAGCATAAGCATGTATTCTTCATTTTTCCCCGCAGGAAGAGGAGCGACAACAGTAAACAACGTGATGCCTGACTCTGCATTTTCTCTCAAGGAGATTTCCAAATCTGACTCTAGAAAAAGCGAATAACTACCCTCTTCGTTAGAAACTAGCGGTTTTGCTAACCCCATTTCTTTCGAAAGTTGTTCAAAGAATCTCTTCAGCATAAAATCACTTTGGTATATGTTTCATATTTCTTGTTTTGTCAATAAAGGTCTATGTTTAGTTTAATTTTAGCTATTTTACCCCTTCTCGGATCTATCAATGACCCCGGAAGAGAGCCATGGGGCGTCGATGCTGAGCTGGCGGCTAAACCTTCAGGAATCACAGCCCGTCAGCCCTCTCGTTCCACTAGAGTCTGCCAATCCATGATCCGTTTCTATCAGAATCACATCTCTCCCATCAACGGCCCTCGCAGCAGCTATTTGCCCTCTAGTTCTCAATATGCCTATGATGCTATCAGCAAATACGGAGTATTTAAAGGCATCGCTCTGGGATGCGATCGATTAATGCGCGAGAACGGAGAGACCTGGTTCTACCCCATCACTTCCACAGATATTGGAGAACGCAAAATCGACCCCGTGCGATAACTTTCTTAGCAGCTAAGAGCTATATCTAGAGATAACTCTGGGAAAACTTCTTTAATTTTTGAAATCGTCTTTAAACTTGGATTGCAACTTTTAGATTCTAGTCTTTGATAACTATAGATCTTATCAAAGCCCATCATTTTGGCAACCTGCTGCTGTGTAAGACCCTTTTGTAGCCGATTGTTTCGTACTGAGGCCGCAAAAGCAATTTGAGGATTCACTGGAACTTCAACAACAGTTTTGGATACCTTTATGCTTTGATCGGGAAAAGGTGCTAGGAATTTCGAATCTTCTGGTTCTTCGATGTAGAGATTTAATGCATCTTGCATATTGTCACACAACTCTTCTATCGTTTCGGCTTGAGTCACACAGCCCTCTAATTCGAGACATTCTGCCCAAAATCCTTCTTTTTCCCTATGAATCTTAAAATGGTACTTCATAACTTGTTACCTTATTTTTCTCCTTTCAACGCTTTCTTAAGCACACACTCTGTGCCCCTCTTGAGTTCTTTATGACTGGGCACAATCACTGTTTTCTTGCCCTTTCTTAGGGCTCGGAAAGAAATAAGTTGGGTGTTTCTGATAACTCAGCGCTTCAGATGCGCGGCGCAAATTCGCAGGGAAACTTATTAGTTTGCAAGAATTTGCAACAAAGCAGATGAAGATGGTGTGTTAGCAGAAATGGGTAAATTATTTCTGTACGGGCCCTTAGCTTCCAATGGCTCCCTTTTCCGCCTCCAGCAACAAGAACATATCCGACGCGCTCGAAGAGCTTTCGCATTTCCTTTCCGCTTAACGGCATCGACTATCCTTTGATTCGCTTTTATTTTACCAAATTTAATTGGTAAAGCGCAAGAAAAAAATGGGCTCTAGGTTAAGAGAGATTTGGCGTGAGCGTAGGCATCTCGAGTCGGGGCGCTAGGTACCTGCTCGTTGGCAGGGAAGAGATGATCCTCTCCTAGAGCCTTGATCAACCCTGCGTTTAGCATGACCTCTCGTACCTCAGGAGTCACCCCGCTGATCAGTAGATAACACCCAATTTTTTTGAAGTAGTCGTTGAGCTGCTGAAACACCATGCAGACCGAAGCGTCGATACGACGGGCGTTCATGATCTGTAAAATCACCACACGGGTGGACTCCTCTTCAGCAATATGCCGTAATTTGACCTGAAAAACATCAGCCGCCCCAAAGAAAAGCTCCCCTTCAGCATGAATAATACAAATATGGGGATCAGGACGCCGATCATCAACATCCATTGGGCGCAACTTTCCCTGCTGAGTAAAGGTATATTCCACAAGACGGGGAATGGCCGCTTGTCTAAGATAGAGGATGATAGAGAGTACCACACCCACGTAGAGCGCAACATCAAGAGAGAAAAGCATACTCGCAAGAAAAGTGATGATCACCACCACAGCATCAACACGCGTCGCCTTGAGACAGATCTTCAGATTTTTGAGGTTGATCAGCGAATAGGCGGTAAAGAGCATCAAGGCACTCAAAGCGGCGATCGGGATCTTGGCAACCCAAAAACCGAGAAGAATGACAATCATCAAGAGCCAGAACCCACTAAATATGGCAGAAAAACGACTCTTTGCCCCCGAAACATAGTTGAGCGCTGATCTGGAGAAGCTGCCAGAGCTGGGCATGCCACCCACGAAAGAGACCAAAAAGTTGCTCATGCCAAGACCATAGACCTCCTGGTTGTCAGAATAGGCAGAACCGGCATAGACACGGCCGATCGTCGTCGCTTCAAGCACCGAGAGCAGACTTATCGCAAACGCCAACGGCACCAACTTAACCACCAGTCGCAACTCAAATAGCGGAAAGGCAATCTTCGGCAGCCCCGTATATATCGGACCAATATCGCTGAGGAGCATCACCTTATCTGGCTGCCCAACTGACGAAAGACCAAAGATAGCCACAGCAAGACCTGCCAAAATAAAAGCGATCACAGCGCCGGGCCACTTGGGCCACTTCCGATGACAAAATGCAATCACTACTAAACTTCCCAGACCTACAAAAAGTGTCGGAAAATGAAGCTCTTTGATATGAGTGACAAAATGCCACGCCCGGAGATAGAGCGGCGAGACCCCTCCATTTTCGTTAATCCCAAAAAAGGGAAAGATCTGCGTGATCGCAAGAGCAAAAGCAATCCCAGAGACGTACCCCACCACCACCGAACGACTAGCCAGCTGGGTCAGTCTTCCCAACCTCAGAAGCCCTCCCACAATCTGGAAGAGACCGACGATCAGAACTGTCTGGAGCACGATCTGCAGAGCAAGGATATCGCGCTCGCTCCCGGTCACTCCTCCATAAAAGGAGTGCAAAATCTCGGAGGTTCCAGACTGAATCAAAATGGCGATAGAGTTGGTCGTGCCAGAGATTAGGTAGGGCGAGGAGCCAAACATCCCGGTAAAAATCGTCCCAAAGATCGCCGAGAAGATTCCGGCCGAGATCGGCAGTTCAGCCACATAGGCATAGGCAATCGCCTGGGGCAAGGCCATCAGGGCAACCGAGAGAGCTGCAATGATATCCGAACGAAAATAGGGAAAAGAGAAGCGACAGAGAGCACCCCACAGAGGGAAAGGGTGGATCGCCCCTATACTATTTTTTTGCATAAATTCCTTATATGTTGAGCATTAAATTATTCCAATTCTTTTTTAATCAGAATTTTACTAAAATGTTTGTCCTATGACTAAAAAACTTAAATTAGCAATAGTTGGACGACCCAATGTTGGGAAGTCCGCCCTCTTCAACCGCATCTGCAAAAGACGGATCGCCATTGTCGACGAATCCGAAGGGGTCACCCGTGATCGCCTTCAAGCCGAGGGCGTGTTTAACGACCGCGTTTTTGATGTGGTTGACACTGGCGGCATCGACCCTCGCTCCGATGATACTTTCGGCGGAGAGATCTCAGAGCAAGCCAAACGGGCCATCCAAGAAGCAGATAGCGTCGTCATGGTTGTCGACGGAAAGATCGGCATCTCCGTTTTGGATCAAGAGCTGGCCGACTT
>JAAKFT010000099.1 GCA_011064935.1 Chlamydiota bacterium
CACCAAGCGCCCACAACCAGCGGCTGCAACATCACCAGGACGATACTTATCAAGCCCAGTGGCACAACGAGCACCCCAAAAGTGAGAACGATCCAAGGCATGGTATGCCATCGCCTAGGTCCACCTTTGGCGCCCATCAGCGCTTCCAAAGAGTAGGCCAAGGCCCCCATCCCCGCATCCGAGACTGGAAAATTCTTGGAGATCATGGAGGTAATCACCTTCTCTGCGCCAGACCCCAAAACCTCGTGGATGTAGTGGAGCTGATAGGAGGCGAGATAACGAGCAATGAACCAGCTGATCACCGCGAAGAAGACCACAGGAATACGTTGGAGCCAAGAAGAGGGGTTGTAACTCCAGCCCGGAGGAATTTCGGGACCTAGATCAAATTCGCGTGGACGAAAAGGAACAAGGACACAAAACCCAATGGCCAAGACACCGATCAGAGTGTCATTCACATAAATCACCGGCTCTTTAGCCCAGAAACCTAGAGGGGCAAATTGGAGCCAAATCCCTACCGCACATCCTCCCCATATCCACCATCGATAACGGTAGGACATCGAGAAAAGGCCGAAGAAGATCAGTAATCCTCCCGCGATCCAATCGCTCCACCTGGAAGGTTCGTGTACATAACCAAAAGTCTCCGGACTGGCAAGCAGCCAGAGCCCCAGAACAACCATCCCAAAGCGGGTCCACATCTGTTTCTCATGATGCGAACGGTTGATTTTTAAACGATCATCCTCTGAAAAAGTAGGGTTCACTTGCACCTCCATTATTAAATATGTATATAATGAAATCATGCCTATCACAAAAGAAAAACTTGATGAGCTCAACAAAAGGATGGATGAACTCGGTATCTCCAAAGATGATCTAATTGAGAAGTTCATCCTCGGTTCCGGACCAGGAGGGCAAAAAGTCCAGAAGAGCCACTCCTGTGTTTACCTCAAACACATCCCCACCGGACTCGAAGTCAAATGCCAGCGCGACCGCTCCCGAGTGATCAACCGGTATTTAGCCAGGCGAGATCTCTGCGAAAAGATTGCAAATAAGCTACTTGGAGAAAAGAGAAAACGCGACGAAAAGGCCGATAAAATCCGACGTCAAAAAAAGCGACGTTCCCGTCGCTTACAACAAAAACTCATCGCTAACAAAAGACAACTATCTGAAAAGAAAACACTTAGAAAACCACCCTCCTCCCATGAAGATGAAAACTGATTCCCTTTTTTTAAAATTATTTATATAATAACAACAAGAGGATTAATTAATGAAACCTAAGCTTCTCGTCTGGGTCACACTTGGAGTCGCCGCCATTGCCATCGGAGCGACCTACTTTTTTTCTGGCTCCGAACTACCAGAATCTATTCCCGTCACCACCACTGGCCAACCAACTATCGGCTACCCCAAAGCTAAAGTTCATCTTGTCGTCTTCGAAGAGCCCAAATGCTCTACTTGCATTGATTTCAATAACGAGATCTTTCCCAAGCTCAAAGAAGAGTACATAGACACCAACCAGATACTATACACCATCATTCCGGTCTCATTCCTGCCCAACTCCATGCCGGCTGCCATCGCCACCTTGTGTGTCTACTATGCCAACCCCCTCTATCCGAATAGTGACATTTTCTTCACCTATCTCGACTATCTCTTCAAACATCAACCCACAGAACATGTTGACTGGGCAACTCCAGAGAAGCTCGTTGAATTTGCCCGTGAGTCAAGCCCCGCAATCAACCTCCAAAAGCTGCGCAAGTGTATCGAGACCGAAAGTTACCGCGTCAAAATAGAGAAAAACACTGAATATGGGAAAAATATTATGGGTGGCAAGATTGCTACTCCCACTGTCTACGTCAATGGCATCGAAGCGCCCGAACTCTCCTACGATGCGATCCGCAAATTGATCAAAAAAGTCCAAGAACACAAAGGAGTCAAATAATGGTGAAGAAGTACGGCCTCTACTTTGCCTGGCTCCTTGCATTAATCGGAACCCTCGGCGCCCTCTACTTTAGCGAGATCAGGTTGATGGAGCCCTGTCCGCTATGTTGGTTCCAGCGGATCTGTCTTTTTCCCATGGCTATCATCTTAGGAATCGCAACTTACCGCTCTGACTACGCCATCTGTCGTTACGCCCTGCCTTTGGCACTCATAGGGCTACTGTTTGCCAGTTACCAGGTAGCCATACAAGAGGTTCCCGGTTGGAATCCGATAGAACTGTGCGGCAATAACGCCAACTGTTCAGAAAAAAGTGATATCGGCTTAGGGCCTATTTCGCTGCCAATGCTTTCTGTAGCAAATTTCACGGTCATCAGCCTACTGCTGATCGCTGTTTGGGTCAAAAACGGCCGCACCTCAAGATAGCCTCAGTTGAGGGTAGAAACCGCAGATGCACACAGATCGGCGCAGATAAATACAGATAAGAAAAAATCAAAATGAATTCTTTTACCCAGAATGAAACCGTCGCGATAGCGACGGGAATTGCTATCTGCGTATATCTGTGCCTATCTGCGTTAGTCTGCGGTTCTTATCTCAGTAAAAGCTAGAAAACCGCAGGCAAATATAGATAAAAGGTTAACAACAGGGACAGCAGAGGCGGCGAAAGCAGGAGAGCATAATGATGGAAATCGTTATGGCCGCACCCACCGCAACCATGGTTATGGCTGTGTTTATGTCGAGATGCAACGTTCCAACAAGACCGAGAACACCTATCACCAGAAGAGCGATCGGTATCAGCCGCATCACTACTTTCGTGAAACGAGTACAGGGATGGTGCCAACATTTCCCAATGGACGAACTTTCTGTTACTTGTCTCATAAATTAATAATGACTGGGGGTGTACCTAGCTAGCACTAGATAAATTTTTTAACCCCGAACAACAACACCCACATCCTGAGATCAATAGGAACACAGATCCGGTCACAACCATTGCCACCGCGACTCCATGTGCGATAGGCAGAACTCCGCCGATAAGGCCTATAATGCCGAAAACCAGGAGGGCAATCGTTCCGATGACGACAATCATTCTTCCGAGGGTGCGGCAAGGTCTCGAATTGTTTTGTGGTTTTGCGTAAGTCGTCGGCGAGGTTTTTTCAGCCGAATCTTCCGACCTTGAAGATGGGTTTTCAATAAAGTGAACCGTTGTGCCATCAGCGTAACCGGTCGCGGCACTCCCTCTGTCAATTGCACCTCGCATTGACGCTAACAATGCTGCGGCATTTGCATCAAAGTGACTCACACCTGGAGATGATAATGGTGAAGGTGAACTCATAATTCTTCTCACTTAAGTTATTTGTTTAAGCCAATATTATTACACATCGGCATTTAAACGTCCTATAAAGAATCGCTGTTCTTAGATCTCACGCTCTTGAAATTCTGTCAGGGCAAAAAAGCAGACAGCCGCAGGAAGCCCTGCTCCACCGATGAGGATCGCAAAATTGGCCATGGTTGCTGACATGGGAAAGGCCAAGGTGTGGCCGAGGGTGCCAATGACCATGAGCGCTAGAGCGCCAATCACAAGAACCGAGGGAATAACCTGACTTGAATTTATCAAACTCTGACCTTTTGCTGCACTTAGACAATGCATAATTAATACCTCATAGTTATTGTTGTGCAAATTATTATATGCCGCTTAAAGCAAAACGGCAACGATTGAAATAACTTGTTGGTTTTCCTCTCAACGCTAGAAAATTACGTCTTTACTATGATGGCTCTCTTAACTCTAACCGGAGGTCTTATATGAAACGTTTTTTGATTCTTCTTTCTTTATTCGTCGTCATGGGTTAATCTCTTCTCGCTATGCAGCCCAATGTCATTATTCTACTAGGCCCTCCAGGTGCTGGCAAAGGGACCCAAGCGGTTCATATCAGCGAACAGTACGATCTTCCTCAGATCTCTACGGGGAACCTCTTCCGTGAAAACCTCCGCCAGAACACTCCTATAGGCCAGAAAGCCAAGGCCTACATGGACAAAGGCGAACTTGCCCCTGATGAGATAGTGGTCGAGATGCTCTTCAACAGGATTCAAAAAGACGATTGTCAAAATGGGTATATCCTCGACGGTTTTCCCCGCACCATCCCCCAAGCTGAAGCTCTTGACAGAAGAATAGGTGATGAGGCCCATATCGTCGCTATTTCAATCGAAGTGCCCGACGAGATGATTGTTGAGCGCCTATCAGGCCGTCTGGTGTGTGAAGAGTGCGGAACCCCCTTCCACCGCACCAACCTTCCTCCAAAAAAAGAAGGTATTTGTGATCGCTGTGGCGGCCACCTTGTTCAGAGAGCCGACGATAGCGAAAAAGTGGTTAGAGATCGATTAACCGTCTACCACACTCAAACAGAACCTCTAAAAGGGTACTATGAGAAGCAAGAGAAGTTGGTTCTGGTCAATGGCGCTGTCAACAAAGAGAAGACTGTGGCGGAGATTGATCAAACTCTCGAAAAATTCTTCAGATAAGTCGACTCAGGCTATTTACACCTCCATGCAGCTGTGTTAATTTAAAATTTTAACGCGAACCTGGAGGTTTTATTTTATGGGTAAGTCCCTTCTTAAAGGTTGTATATTCGGCGGCATCATCGTTTTTGCATGGATGATAGTCTCTTGGACGGTGCTACCTTGGCACTGCTGGTCTCTCAAAGGGATCGAAAACCAGAGCGCCGTATCAGAGGCTCTGGTCAACAATACCAGCGAAGATGGTATCTATGTCATTCCCAGTTTCTGCGGAGCTGAGTGGGATGAGATGGGCGAGAAGGTCGCCGAGATGGAAAAGGGCCCTTTTGTCTTTATGTCACTCAAGCGATATGGTCATGGACCCAATACTGGCACCTTTGTGATCTCGTTTATCTTTCAACTCATTGGGGCTCTCGGCATCACCTTCCTCATCCTAAAAACCAAAGGGCTTAACTACTTTTCAAAAGTCGGCCTGGTCACTCTAATCGGATTCCTTATCGGATTCTTAGGTGAACTCCCCTATTGGAACTGGTGGGGTTTTTCATTCGGCTTTGTCTTTGTCGAACTTTTGGACATGGTCATCGCTTGGTTCCTAGCAGGACTGGTGATTGCTGCCGTTGCCAAAGAGTAGAGATAGAGCTTCGAGCGGTAAAAGTCCTTTAAGGAAACCGCTCTCTCAGGACTCCATCCCGGAACCGCGAAGGTGTTACTCACCACCCAAGTTCTAGGATGGAGTTCTTCTTCAAACTTCACTTTCAACCTCTCCATCGCACCAGGATATAGATAGCAGAAGATTCCCGACGCCTCTTCGAAAGAGTGGTCAAAGAAATTCTTTCTCAGAAAGGTCAGATTGGGATAGTGGTAAAATTGATGGAGCAATTTTGCGCAAAAATAGGGAACAAACGACCCTTCAAAAGCTATGATCTGACAATTAGGGTAGCGATGGGCAAGAAGAAAAGCCACCCCTCCCCAACCAGAGCCCAGCTCATAGATCTTTCCTTCCTGATCTGCGGGAAGATGAGCCAGAAGGGCTCGCTTGATTTTGCGATTGGAGGGCATGGGTGAAATCCCGAAGTACAAAGAAAAGAAGACTATTGATATAGTGACAAGAGTTAACAAAAGGAAGAGTATGGCTATACTACTGGCGATTATTGTCAATACCATTGCTGTGTTGGTTACAGGGCAGATTTTACCTGGTATTCACATCGAGAACTTTTGGACGGCGCTGGCCGTGGCCATTGTGCTCGGAGTGATTAATGCTGTCCTTCGCCCCATTATCTTCATCTTGACCCTTCCGATCAACATTTTGACCTTGGGTCTCTTCTCTTTTGTGATTATGGGAGGGCTGGTCTATCTAACCAGCGCGATTGTGCCAGGGTTTACGGTCGACAATTTCGGCTGGGCCATTCTCTTTGCCTTGATCGT